>DATNPT010000209.1:0-7476 GCA_036703075.1 Chroococcales cyanobacterium | reverse complement strand
ACATCCCATCTCTGCCCCACCTTGCACGCCAGAGTGTCCCCGAATCGGCATCAACCCGCAGCCTTCTCTGCCAACAAATCCTTTCGTCAAGGCTAGATTGATAATTGCTCGCACGTTGTCTTCGCCGCACTCGTGCTGAGTAATCCCCATGCTCCAGACAAACACGGCTTTGTCAGCTTCTCCTACCATCTTGGCAAAGGCATACATCTCTTCGCGAGTTGCCCCGGAATTCTGCTCTAGTTCTTCCCAAGATTGGGCATCAAGGGAGGCTTTGAATTCCTCAAATCCGGTAGTATAGCGGTCAATGAACGATCGATCTATCCAGCCATTCGCGATCGCATGCTTGAGAGTACCATTCAAAAAGGCCATATCCCCGCCCATGTTCACCAAAAAGAAGTCTTCGGCAAACTTCGTCCCAAACAATGCACTTTCCACAATCGAAGGCACCCAGTAGCGCTCCATCCCTGGCTCTCGGTAAGTATTAATAACCACGATCCTGGTGCCAGCTTTTTTCGCCCAGTGCAGGTACTTAACGGTAACTGGCTGATTGTTCGCTACATTCGAGCCAATGAAGACTAACAAGTCCGTGCCAATCCAGTCTTTATAAGAACAGGTGGTTGCGGCTGCACCTAAAGATGCCTTGAGTCCAGCGGTACTGGGAGAATGGCAAATTCGGGCTGCATTGTCGATGTGATTGGAACCCATCGCCCGTACTGCTTTCTGGGCGGCATAATAAGTTTCGTTAACCGTACCTCGACTGGTAATGTAGAAGCTGAGGCGATCGGGTGTCGTGGCACGAATACGAAAAGCGATCGCATTCATTGCCTCATCCCAACTCACTCGATGGAATCCTTTCTCCCCACGTTGGCGCAGCATTGGGTAAGGCAGTCGCCCCATATCCCGCAACTCGGCACTACTAATCCCCTTAAGTTTAGAAACATCCTCTAGTAGAGTTGGGTCAAAGGCTGGCATCGTATTCATTCGCAGCAATCGCAAACGGACATTGCAAACATGAATGCCATCCAACGTCCAGTCTTTCATGCCAGTTGTCCCTAAAGCACAACCGTCGCACACACCTTTGTTTAAGATGTCCCAAGCATAGGGCAATTGGTCGCGACTCATCCAGGCTGCTCTAAAAACCTCCCAGTAATTGTTCGGGTATTGTTCGCCAATGCCAAAAGGCTTCCAGCTAGCCCAATATGAGGGATTCCATCCTTTCTTTGGTGGGCGCAGCATAAGAGACACTCCAACTCTTGCGATTTCATCACGCTACCATAGGCTTAAATCTGCACACCATTACAAAAATCGCTAAGGGGAGCATGTCATCTTTGTCAGCCCTCACCCTAAATCCCTCTCCTACGGGGAGAGGGGCTTTGAAGTCTTGCTCTCCTTCTCCCAATGGGAGAAAGGGCTGGGGGATGAGAGGCGTTCCTCCACTTGCAAACCTGACGTGTTCCCATCGCTAAGCTCTAATTTGGGCAAATTACCCCACGCTTACTATCCTAGGAACAGATACTCAATCGAGTTCTCGATTTTGATTAATAATTAAGCGTATGGACGAGATGCTCGGGGTGATAGAAAAGCAATTTCAACCTCTGTTCAAATTTGCGGCAATAGGTGCAGTACTCACTAACAAGGAAGGAAGTTTTATTCAGAGCAATCAGGCTTTCCAGGAACTATTTGGATATACCGAGGAAGAACTCAACCCTCTTTTCTTTAGCCAATTAACCCACCCAGAAGATCGAGCAGAAAGTCGCCAACTATTCGAGGAACTATTCTCTGGGCAACGAACTTCCTTTATCCAGAAAAATCGCTACTTCCGAAAAGATGGTCGTCTACTTTGGGGAGATATCTCTGTAAATGCTGTCTGTAATGCTAATCGCTTTCCTCAGTATGCCCTGGCGACGATCCAAACGAGTAAAGATGTTGGTGAAGAGCTTCACTTGTACAAGCAGGCGTACTTAGATTTAAACGATGCTTATACTCAAGTAGAGAAACGCTTAATTGAAGAAACTGGCGAACACATAAAAGCGAATACATGTCTCCAGGAAGAAATAACAAAACGTCAGAAGATAGAGGCTACCCTCGAGAGTCAGCAAGCGTTTCTTCAAACCCTGATTAATCTTTATCCTGGGGCAATTTTTGCGAAAGGTAGTTTTGCTGTGGTTACTGATGCCAGCACCCTAGAAGCCATGGAATCAGAACTTCAACAAGCGAAAGAACAATTGCGGGCGGTATTAGATGCGATGCCTGGGTTTGTTGCTTGGATTGATTGTGAGGGGAAATACCTGGGCGTTAATCAGTATATGGCAAACTGCTTCAATTTATCGCCTGATGATTTTGTCTGTCAAGACCTGAGCTTTTTGAAAAATAGCACTGAACTGGTCGATTTTATGACTCAGTTTGTGACAAATTCTGCCTCAACTAGCCGCCAAGAAATTCTGGTAAACGTTAATGGTTCAAAGCGCAATTATTTAATTATTGCTCAGAAGTACCATTCGGATTCCCTAGCAGTTCTAATTGGAATTGATGTTACCGAATGTAAACTAACAGAAGCAAACATTCAAATCTCGCTCAAGGAAAAAGACATTTTACTCCAAGAAGTTCATCATAGAGTCAAGAATAACCTCCAAGTCATTTCCAGCCTACTCGATCTACAATCTCAGAAAATAGAAGAGCCATCGATGCTAGAAGTCTTCCAAGAAAGTCAGAACCGCGTCAAGTCTATGGCTCTCGTTCACGAAAAACTCTATCAATCGAAAGATTTTGCCAAAATAAATTTTGCTGAATATACGGAAAGCTTAACTAATTATCTATTCAAAGCCTATAGCCCGATGACAGGGAACATTAAGTTAGAGTTAAATATTAATGATGTAGACTTGAACATCGACACAGCTATTCCTTGTGGTTTAATTATTAATGAGTTAGTATCTAATGCGCTGAAGTATGCTTTTCCCGATCGCCATTCTGGAACAATTAAAATTACGCTCTATTCCGAGAGCCATCATCAGTTAAGTTTAATTATCCAAGATGACGGAGTTGGTCTTCCCAAGAATTGGGATTTGCAAACTGCAGGAACACTAGGAATTCAACTAGTCAAAATTTTAACAAAACAACTTAAAGGAACGATTAAGCTAGACAAAACTAATGGAAGTAAATTTATAATTGTATTTCCTGAGATTTCGATACGAAAGCCTGAATGACAGTTAAAGCCAGAATTTTGATAGTAGAAGATGAAGGGATAGTAGCCTTCAATATACAGAACAGATTAGAGAGACTTGGATATAGCGTTGTCGCTAATGTCTCTTCGGGAGAAGAAGCACTTGACGCCACAGTAGAAACTAAACCCGATTTAGTTTTGATGGATATCAAACTAGAAGGAACCATTGATGGCATAGAAGCAGCAGCACAAATCCATCGTCGATTTCAAATTCCCATAGTATACCTGACGGCTTACACCGATGAAGACACTCTAAATCGTGCGAAACTGACAGAGCCATACGGTTATATCCTCAAACCGTTTGAGGCAAGAGATTTAGGTACAACCATTGAAATCGCTCTCTACAAGCATCAGATGGAGCAGCAGTTGAGAGAGAGAGAGCAGTGGTTGGCAACAACACTCAGGAGTATTGGTGATGCAGTGATTACCACTGACCCTGATGGATTAATTACGTTTATGAATCCCGCTGCTGAAGCACTCACTCGCTGGCATTTGGAAGAGGTGATTGGGAACGATCTCAATCGAGTTTTCCGAACGATTAATGAAAAAACGCGAGAGGTTGTTGAAAATCCAGTAGCGTTGGCACTAAGAGACGGAATTACGGTCGGGTTAGAAAATCACACTCTACTGATTACTAAGGAAGGCACGGAAATACCAATTAATGATAGTGCCGCACCGATTAAAAACGATCTCGGTCAAACGCTGGGAGCCGTTTTAGTCTTCCATGACAATTTTGAGCAACAGAGATCGGAAGCCTCTCTACAACAGGAAAATCAACAACTGGAAGCCAGAGTGACCCAGTTGAGCGAACAGCTTAAGCATGCTCTGCAACAATTACAACAGACACAAGAACAATTGCAAGTCGAGATGACTCAACGCCAACGCTTAGAACAAGAACTGCGATTAATTCTCGAACAAGGGTGAACCTGTTTCCAATGACTGATTAAGCTTGTGTCGCTAAAAGGGGAGCTGCTTGTAGCAGAGTCTGGGTATAGGGATGCTGGGGGTTGGTGAACAGTTCTTGGGTGGGACCAATTTCGACAATTTGACCGCTATTCATCACCGCAATGCGATCGCATAAAAACCTTGCTAACCACAGATCGTGTGTAATGAACAGGTAGGTGAGGTTAAATTCTTGTTTCAACTCCAGCATCAAATCCAGCACCTGCGACTGGACGCTCGCATCTAGCATGCTCACAGGTTCGTCGCAAATGATTAAGCTGGGGTGAGTAATCAAAGCCCGTGCTATAGCGACTCGTTGTTGTTGTCCTCCAGATAAATCGGCGGGATAGCGGTTATAGTAATCGTCTACGGGGGTCAACCCTACCCGTTCCAACATTTGTATCACCCGACTTTTCGCTTCAACGGGGTTAGCGAGTTTGTGAATAAACAACGGATCTGCAATACTTTCTCCCACCGTCATTAGAGGATTGAGACAAGCATGGGGGTCTTGAAATATCATTTGGATTTGACGGCGAACGGCCCGCAGAGATTGGCGATCGAGTTGACTTAAATTGGTACCTTGAAACTCTACAATGCCAGAAGTGGGGCGAATGAGCTGCAAAATAGTGCGGGAAAGGGTACTCTTGCCACAGCCAGATTCCCCAACAAGACCGAAAATTTCACCTGGATAGAGGTCAAAGCTGACATTATCTACAGCTTTAATCGCGCGGTTTTCTTTAGATAGTAGTTTTTCAAAGAGATTACTTTCTAGCGTGTAATACTGCTTCAAGTTTTGAACTCGAAGTAAGGGAGTATCGATTTGGGATTTGGGATTTGGGATTTGGGATTGGGAACTCTCCCCATCTCCCCATCTTTTCATCTCCTCATCTTCCTTGGTCGCCTCTTCACCCACCGCTTGAATATGCAAAGCCGCTTGTAGAAGCGATCGCGTATAGTCGTGTTCGGGATGCCGTAGAATTGTCCTTGCGATCCCCGTTTCCACCATCTTTCCGTGATACATGACTGCGATGCGATCGCAATATTCTCCCACCATTGCTAGGTCGTGAGAAATCAGCAACAGGGCCATTTCGCGATCCCGGCACAGTCGTGTGAGTTCCTTTAAGATTTGTGCGGCGACTGTAACATCCAAACTCGTTGTGGGTTCATCCGCAACAATCAGCTTAGGATTGAGTAATAAAGCAAGTGCGATCGCAACCCGTTGCCGCATGCCTCCGCTAAACTCATGAGGATACTGAGACCAACGGTTAGCTGGAATCTTCACCGCATCCAGCGTCTCCAGTGCCTTTTCTTTACATTGGCGTCGGGATAAGTGAGGTTGATGCGCTCTTAAGGTTTCAACACAATGCTCCCCAATCGTCATTAACGGGTCGAGGCGCGTCATTGGGTCTTGAAACACCAGCGCTACTACTTCCCCTCGAAACTGGCGCAACTCTTTGGGAGTCAAATCGAAAACCGATTTCCCTGCAAACGTGACTCGTCCTTCAATTTTGGTGGATGTCGGTAACAATCGCATCGCAGCTCGTCCCAGCGTTGACTTACCGCAACCTGACTCCCCCACCAATCCCAACCGCTCTCCACCATTGAGGGTAAACGAGACATCATCCACTGCCCAGTAAGATGTGCCGGTTGACCGACTGTTGGGATAGGCAACCCGCAAATTTTCGACACGAAACAGAGCTTCACTCATTAATTTAGCTGAAATAGCAGAAGCCCCACGCTCAATCTGAAAGATGAGCGTGGGATGAATGCGTGGGCGACGTAGGCAGGTAGTCGCCCAAATTCTCTACGGGCAACCCATCAATCAACTCTTCTATGACTTGGGTCATTGTTTTATCGTGCGTAACCGCATACACGCGCAACTTGTTCAATCTTCGCTCAGACAGACGCAAGTTAAAATATTTTTTTTTCACGTCGTTATTTTGTCGTTACTCAGTGATAGGCTAATCATACACTCCAATTGTTTGAAATGCTGAAGGCAATCAAGGTAAGACTGTATCCAACAACAGAACAGCAGGTGGCTCTATCCAAGTCATTTGGCTGTTCGCGATGGTATTGGAATTTTTGCCTTAACGCCTGTATTCAGCATCATCAACAAACGGGCAAGTCTCTGAAATTGGCTGTCTACAAAGGAATGTTGCCTCAACTCAAAAAAGGATATCCTTGGCTAAAAGAGGATTGCTACTCGGCTGTTTTACAGTGCGTAGCAATTAACCTCAACAAGGCTTACACTAACTTCTTTGCAGGCAGAGCAAAGCATCCCAGATTCAAGGCCAAACAAAGTAGGCAGTCAATCCAGTACCCTCAAAATGTCGCCATCAAAGAGAACTGTTTGGTTGTCCCGAAAATCGGTGAACTCAAAGCTGTGTTTCATCGTGAACTCACTGGAGCAATCAAGACAGTTACAATCAGCAAGACCCCTTCTGATAAATACTTTGCCTCTATTCTATGTGAGACAGAAGACTCTGATTCCTCACTTGGAGGAGATAAAACACTAGGCATAGATTTGGGTTTAAAAGATTTTGCTATTGTTCATGATGGCGAAGCTGTGAGCAAATATTATAATCCCAGGCATCTCAAGCGCCATGAGAAAAACCTTGCTCGTAAACAACAAAAACTTGCACGTAAAACTAAGGGGAGTAAGAGTAGAGAAAGATACAGGAAATTTGTAGCCAAGGTTCACGAACGAGTATCCAATACCCGCCAAGACTTCTTGCATAAACTCAGCAGGAAACTGGTAAACAAAAGCCAAGTTATCGTTGTAGAGAATCTCAACGTTAAGGGTCTGGTACGGAACCGGAAGCTATCAAAAGCCATATCCGATGTTGGCTGGGGAATGTTTGTTAACTTCCTTGCGTATAAACTGGAGCGCAAGGAAGGCAAACTAATAGAAATTGGCAGGTTTTTCCCCAGTTCCAAGAAGTGTTCATGCTGCGGTCATGCTGTCGATGAATTGCCGCTTGATATCCGGGAATGGGATTGTCCCTCTTGTGGCACTCATCACGACCGTGATGGAAATGCAGCGTTGAACATCAGAACAGAAGGCATTCGGATAATCGCTATGGGCGGAGGGAACCCCGCTCCTGCTATTGGAGACGGCGTAAGACCAACTGCTCGTAAGAGTAAGGGGCAGCGGTCGATGAAGTTAGAAGCCTGCACTCACCCGTAAGGGGAGTGCAGGTAGTTCACTCCTTTATTGTTTGTTGTTTGTTGGTTGTCAGCCAACTGCTCGCCAACAACCAATAACCAACAACTCTTACTCCTGACGTATTCTGCTTTGCGGTTGGATGTTAGCG
>DATNPT010000204.1:0-10452 GCA_036703075.1 Chroococcales cyanobacterium | reverse complement strand
CGCTAACGTTAGCTTTAGCTGAGCGACTTCCTAATAAAAAATATCCAACACCCTCTTATGGGGTGAGCATTTTGCCCGTCCCTGCCTGCATCTTACAGCGTTTTGCAAGTCGGTATGATACACTTTTCTCCTGGATAAGGGGGCTAGGGGGTCAAAATGTACTTCCAAAGAGCTGCAAGCCGCTGTAAAAGATTCGGTGAGTTACGGCTGCGGCTAACCAACCCTACCGATAACTGTTTTAAGTAGGTAGGCACAAATAAACGCAGGTATATAAACAAATCTTAAGAGGCTAAAACCCTTTTCCCTTCTGCCTTCTGCTTTCTGCCCTCTGCCCTCTGCCTTGCTTCAACGACAGATATTAATGCCCACCTACTTAATTCCAGATGAATTTGACAGACTCATCACAATTATCATGAAGCCTACGTTCTTGGTCTAATTGCCGTTGCAATTCAGATAATCGATGACGTAGCTGTGATACCTGATGCAGAAGTTCTAATTCTTTGGTTGTTGGCTCAACTGCAAAACTAGTAGTTTCGCGACCCTGCTGAATGTAACTAGCTGGTAACACTAATTCTTCTTTAATCTCATAGGTACCTGGTAGAGCATCAGCTGCATTGCCACTTAATCTAGAATCGCGAGCTAACTTCACTAAAGTTTGGATTTGAGTGAGGGCTTGCTCTTTTTCCCAGAATGCACCAATAAACTCTACTTGTCCTGAAGGGCGACTGTAAAAAATGCACCACTGACGAACAGGACTTATACCCGGTTCTTGGGAAATTGTCTTTAACTCAGTATTTAACTTAGTAGTAGACGTTGCATCACTCTTAGCGACTTCAGTTTTAGGTTCCCAACAACTGGTGTTACTGGCACTGAGTCGTTTGGCTGTATCAACTAACGTTTCTAACGTTAAGGCTTTATTCGTCCCCAAGTAAGCGCGTCTCAGTTGCTCTTCAACACGACGATAAGCTAGCCAAAGTATCTCTTCCCCTTGCTGTTCCTGACAGGCAGTAAAAGACCCCCAGAACGATTCATACCTGAAGTTTGAGTTGTTGTTTAGCCAGTGCTGCCAGCTTCCCGTACCCACATTGATGTAGGTACCATCAACTCTGTTGTAATAAACGAGTGGGGCTAGAGTGCGAGCCATAATATCACTCTCCCAAAACTAAAAGGCTGTTCAGACTCTGACGAGGTAACTTCTACTCATTTGTAAGCCTCCACAAATTTCCAGGAGAGATTTAGCGCTCCTACAGAACACCAAAATCTCTTAGCCAGCAAATTTGTAGAGAACACTACTATTACCTGACTGTTAGCGTATCAAACTCTATAAACCAGGATACTTAATCTATAGACCAGATTCAAAAGTGTCACCAGTTAAGAGTTACTTTGATTGCTATACATAATGTAACAAACTTTACACAAAATGATAGCGATCGCGCCACAAGTGGAGAGATATCAATCTCTGATTCCTCTATGGCTAGCCAAACTCTCTTGAAATTGAATATCCCTAAGAGTAGAAGTGCAATTCATCTGTTACACCTACTATGAAAGCCGAATAAATAGAGTTGCAGTTTAGCTGCATTTCATGCCATGGATTATAAATACAGGTGGAAAAATGGTTCTCCGCCGAGTCGAGACCAAGCCGCACGCAGCGACTATCTGCTTGATGAAGGTCAATTCACCAGCGAGGAAGACCAAAAGCTAGCAGAGGACGATGCAAGGAAGTATTTGGGCGTTCCTACACAAACCACAGACAGCGACTTATCGGTTCTACCTCAAGCCGCTCCCCCTACGTAGTACACTGATGCCTCTCCCCCATTTACAAGGAACCCTCAGACGAATGATTTTGCCCAAATCCTTGTAAGCGTGGGAGTATTCAATTCTCAATTTCCCATTCCCTAGCAAGCAGGGGTTGCTATCACCAGTACGGGACACTCAAAGCTCTTTTGTTCCCGTAAGTCATCTATCTAATTGATGAAATTAAGTCCTAACTGGCGAGGGAAGAGATTGCAACAGAAGAACGAGTACTCTGGAATCGACTACTTTACATAGATTGATTCCCAAACTTAAACTTAGAGCCTTGGTAGCGAGTGCCAAGGTTTTTTTTATGCTATTGTAGTGCGGCCGAAATACGTGACTAGTTAACAACGAAGCCAAAATTAGAGAGTATAAGCCTTTCTGCCTTCTGCCCTCTTGTACTAGTTAGCTGCTCAAACCTAATCGTGCTGTTTTTTTAGACTAGTTCAGATGTAAGCTCATCAATCCACCTCGGAGATTCAGTTAAAAAAATATTTTTAGTTTCAAGTTCTAAACCGGGAGGAAATACCAAAATTTCCTTCCCCTTGGGCAATGCCTTACGGTAAAGCGCGATCGCTTCACCATAACTGAAACATGTAATGGGAATCCAGAAATCGCTGTGAATGTAGGTCACAGCACGAACAGTAGCATACTCTCCTTGAGGCAACGGATTGTGCCAATACGAATCCACGGGCAATAAACCTTAACTTTCTGTGCGGTTATATACCTTTTTGACTGTTATACAGGCAGATTTGTATCTACCAGAAGCAATATATCCACAGAAATATTTTTGTTCAAATTCCTTGCAGAGGATATCAATCTTTTGACTTAGTTTAATGGCAATTTGTAATACAGTGGCAGTTCAATGTATTGCAATAAATCATTCTGTATTCCTTTCGTATTACCGATTTGAGCGAGTGAAGAAATACTCTAACGATCTACTCCTAAAGACAGAGCCTGGGTACTCCTCAACTATGTCAATAATCAATAACAATAAAAAGTTTTATATACACAGACTGAAGCGGAGGCTTAAGTAACGTGGTTTCACCTTGGAAAAATTCACTGCCCCTAGAAGCCTATAAGGCAGACCAAGTCGTAATCTGTGCTTATGAAGACAGATGGGTTCCCATTACGATTACCGGCTTAGCGGAGGCTATAAAACTCTACCGTAGAGCATTGCTTCATGGGACAGAAATCTTTGTATTTCCTCCCGATTTATCTCCATGGAATTCATTAGCCTTCAATTACCAGAATGCTTTGGAGGAAATTCAGCAAAAACGCAGGCAAGAGCCAGCTAAAACAGCTTAACCGAAACGATCGCTCGGTTTTAACAAGCCGATAACGAGGAGTACAAACCTTAATCGTTGGGACAATGAATTGTCAAAATAATAAAAAGCTCTTGATTCATAAACCAAGAGCCAATTCTCCTATCAGCAGCAAATGCTCGTGTTTTCTAGCAATTACCTAGATCAAAATTTACTTTATTTGCTAGATTTCCTCTTCTATCCAAAGTACAAAGCTATGTAATGCCATCTTGTATCGAGCATTACAGCAAGATTTAATATTAGCGGAGAGATGAGCCGTTCTGTGAAGATGCGATCGCGTAGCAGTGGTCGATGCTGAGAAAATGTCTCTGCGTCGTGAGTGTCAGTCTCAACCAACGCTCAGGCAATTTCAGACAACTCTCATTTGGACTTTAGAACAAATTCAGGGTGATCCATCACTCTAAAGGATTGAGTATCCCATAAGTCCAATAGGAGAGTTTGTATGAAGCTGGAAGGTAAAGTCGCGCTGGTAACGGGTAGCAGTCAGGGTATTGGTCAAGCTATTGCGGTGCGCCTCGCTCAAGACGGTGCGGATATTGCGATCGATTATCGCTCTCATCCTGAAGGTGCCGAAGAAACTAAATCGAAAGTGGAAGCAACGGGACGTCAAGGCCACGTCATTAAGGCAGATTTAGGGGTTGTAAGTGACGTGCGCCAGATGATTGCCGAAGCTATCGAGCGCTTTGGCAGACTCGATATTCTAGTCAATAACGCAGGGATTGAGAAGAACGCTTCGTTTTGGGATGTGACAGAAGCGGACTACGATGCCGTCCTCAACGTCAACCTCAAAGGCGTGTTTTTCGCAACCCAAGCGATCGCGCAACATCTTCTGGAGACTAAACGACCCGGTAAGATTATTAACATCAGCTCCGTGCATGAAGAGCTGCCATTTCCGCACTTCACGGCTTACTGTGCCAGCAAGGGAGGTGTGAAGATGATGATGCGTAACCTCGCTGTTGAGCTGGGTGCCTACGGAATCACGATTAATAATGTGGCACCCGGAGCGATTGAAACGCCGATCAATAGCAAGCTGTTGACCAACCCGGAAAAGCTCGGTGCTTTAGTCAAAAATATTCCCTTGGGTCGCTTGGGTCAACCATCAGATGTCGCTTCCCTGGTCGCCTTCCTCGCCTCACCCGATGCTGATTACGTGACGGGTACGACCTTCTTCGTGGATGGTGGACTGCTTTGGAACTATCAGGAACAGTAATCGAACAATACCTGCAAACATCCAAACTCTAAAATCCTAAATCGCCATGACTCACGAAGAAGCAAGACTAACCGAAGACCGGGAACGCAAAGCCTACTGGAAACGGTGGGGCCCTTATTTAAGCGAACGCCAATGGGGAACCGTGCGGGAAGACTACAGCGCAACGGGTGAAGCGTGGGACTACTTCACCCACGACCAAGCTCGCTCTCGCACGTACCGTTGGGGAGAAGATGGGATTGCGGGAATTTCTGACAACCATCAACGACTGTGTTTTGCAATCGCGCTTTGGAATGGAGAAGATGCCATTCTCAAAGAGAGAATGTTCGGATTAACGGGAAGTGAAGGCAATCACGGGGAAGATGTCAAAGAGTATTACTTCTACTTAGACAGCACCCCAACTCACTCCTATATGAAATCGCTCTACAAATATCCCCAAGCGGCGTTTCCTTATACTCAATTAGTTGAGGAAAATCGCCGCAGAAATCGCCTAGAACCTGAATTTGAATTGCTCGATACGGGGGTGTTTGCAGATGACCGTTACTTTGATGTGTTTGTGGAGTATGCCAAAGCCTCACCTGAAGATATCCTGATTCAAATTAGCATGGTTAACCGAGGGCCAGAAACCAAAACGCTGCACCTTCTACCCACCCTCTGGTTTCGGAATACCTGGTGTTGGAACCCGATTGAAGACAAGCCCGTTCTCAAGGTTTTCCAAAAGGACACCAACCTTAGCATCCTGGAAGCATCTCATCCCACGCTAGGAGCGCGATGGCTGTACGTTCAAGGGGCGACAGAACTCCTGTTTACAGACAATGAAACCAACGGCGATCGCATTTTTGGCATCAGTAACTCGTCTCCCTACGTTAAAGATGGCATCAACGACTATCTAGTTCACGGTCGCAAAGAGGCAATCAATCCCCTACAAATTGGCACCAAAGCTTCAGTTCACTATCAATTATCCATCGAACCCGGTCAAACTCAAATCGTGCAGCTGCGATTGAGCGATTCGTCAAATTTAGCTGAACCCTTTGGTCAAGAGTTTGAGTCAACGTTCCAAGTTCGTCAACGGGAAGCTGATGAATTTTATCAGCGCATCTGCCCAGTTGGGCTATCAGACGACGAGCGCAACGTACAGCGACAAGCCTTTGCCGGACTGCTATGGAGTAAGCAATTCTATTACTATGTGGTATATGAATGGCTCAAGGGTGACCCAGCAGAACCGTCGCCACCTCCCGAACGAAAGCAGGGTAGAAATCGGGAATGGGTTCATCTATTTAATGACGACATTCTCTCAATGCCCGATAAGTGGGAATATCCCTGGTTTGCGGCTTGGGATTTAGCGTTTCATCTCATCCCACTCGCGACAATTGACCCAGACTTTGCCAAGCATCAATTGACTCGATTGACGCGGGAATGGTACATGCATCCGAACGGACAGATTCCCGCTTATGAGTGGCAATTTAGCGATGTTAATCCACCCGTTCATGCTTGGGCGGCGATGCGAATTTATCAAATTGAACGAAAGATGTACGGGCGCAGCGATCGCTATTTTCTAGAACGCGTGTTTCAGAAGTTGCTGCTCAACTTTACCTGGTGGGTAAATCGAAAAGATGCGGCAGGAAAAAATGTTTTTCAAGGTGGCTTTCTGGGGTTAGACAATATTGGGGTTTTTGACCGAAGTTCAGAACTACCTACAGGTGGATATATTAATCAGGCAGATGGTACCAGTTGGATGGGGATGTATTGCCTGAACATGCTGACGATTGCGCTGGAACTGGCCGAGTACGATCCAACGTATGAAGATATCGCCAGTAAGTTTTTTGAACATTTTCTCTACATCGCTGATGCCATCGATGGGATGGGAGAGGCAGAAATCTCGTTGTGGGATGAAGAAGATGGCTTTTACTACGATGCCCTGCAATGCCCCGGCGGTCATAATTTTCCGATGAAAGTGCGATCGATGGTGGGGTTGATTCCGCTGTTTGCGGTTGCTACCTTAGAACCAGAAGTGTTGAACAAGCTACCCGGTTTTCGGCGGCGGATGGAGTGGTTTATTCGCAATCGTCCTGACTTGAAACAAAATGTTGCCTGCATGGAAACGCCAGGTGTTGGTGCGACGAGACTGTTAGCGATCGCTTATCGAGAAAAACTCCGCCGCATTTTGCACAGGATGTTGGATGAACAGGAATTCCTAAGTCCCTACGGTATCCGTGCTGTTTCTAAATTCCATCAATCCCATCCCTATGTTTTCGATTTTCTGGGACATCAGTATCGAGTGGATTACGAGCCAGCAGAATCTAGTACTGGCTTATTCGGCGGCAATTCTAACTGGCGCGGCCCTATTTGGTTTCCAGTGAATTATTTAATTATTGAGTCGCTGCAAAAGTTTCATTACTATCTGGGCGATGATTTTAAAGTGGAATGTCCCACAGGTTCAGGAAAAATGATGAACCTTTGGGACGTGGCAAGAGAATTATCTCAAAGGCTGAGCCAGATTTTTCTTAAAGATGCGTCCGGGCGGCGTCCAGTTTATGGTGGAACGGAGAAATTTCAAACCGATCCGCATTGGCACGACCTGATTCTCTTCTATGAGTATTTTCATGGAGAGAATGGTGCAGGCATTGGTGCTTCTCATCAAACCGGATGGACAGGTTTAGTTGCCAAGCTAATTCAGCAATATGCGGAATATAGCGATCGAGCCGAAACAAGCAATTCAAAATCTAAATTCTAAAATCCAAGATTCAAAATTGTTTTGTTATCGAGGCAGTTGCTGCTGTTAGGTCTAGTCTAAACGTCTTGAAATACGTCGGTCGAAAACATCTCGGTTAAGATACGCAGATACGGTAAAAAGGTTGCCATATCCTCAGGCGAGAGGCGATCGTGCATATCCCAACCGAGAGTTTTCATCATGTCTTGTACCAGTCTCCAACTCACCTTGAGGCGAGGGTATAACATGACGCACAGAGGAAACAGTTCCTGCTGTACTGAGCGAGTGTCGTCTTCCA
This sequence comes from Chroococcales cyanobacterium, assembly GCA_036703075.1. Classification (GTDB taxonomy): domain Bacteria; phylum Cyanobacteriota; class Cyanobacteriia; order Cyanobacteriales; family Coleofasciculaceae; genus DATNPC01. The sequence goes on along the minus strand of DATNPT010000204.1, from coordinate 3,118 downwards.
AAACGCATAGGCACAGATAAACCTGAAACATCTCAACATCGCGGATACTAGCAGTTTTAACCAGGCTATTGCTCAAAGCGCCGTTGTAGCTCTCGTACTTAGGGTGTAACCGGCAAATCTGATTGCAAACCGAGACGGCAATTTTGCTGCTAACGGGTAAAAGATGCTGAACAGCCGATAGTGCAGGCGAATCAAAGGGATGGTTGGCCGCCGCTTCGTAAGCAGCCTGAAGCGGCATGTACATGTGGTCGTCCATCACCTTTAAGTAAGGCATCCACAGGATTCGCTCCGTGTGCGAGAGCCATTCTAGGAGCTTTTGTCCCGTGTAGTGGAACTGCATGCTCACGAAGCCAATGGCGCGGCGATCGACGCTAGTATATTTCTGACGGACTTGACCGAAGTCTTTCCCGACAATCACAGATAGCCGTCGCGGAGTCGCTCGCTCTGCATAGGCATTCACCACTTTTTGAAATAGCATGCGCGTATCGGCGGCAATCTCCACAGGATTGATTAACTCTGGATTAATGCCGTGGCGTCGAATCTCTTCGGAAAGTAATGTTTCTGTGAGAGCCCAAGCTTGTGCGCTGGCCAAATTTAAATTTTGCATCAGCTTCTGGGCTGTGCGCTCTCGACCTTCTCTGCACGCAATTTCCTTGACACTTTCGGCGTCGTTCGACCCCAACTCTTCGTCTGGGGCTGTAACGGAAACGTAATATTTCCGCGCCCAGAGAGCAGCGAGAGAATGAACGTTTGATTTTGACGATCTAGCGGTTGAGACTTTAGGGGAACACTCACCAGGTTGAGATCTGGTAACGGAAAGTTCAGGGGGCTGAGTTTGACCCCCTGTAGATGCTAGCGAGTAAGCCATGTGATGTTAATGACGTGATATGTCGAAGTAAAAATAAGCCATGCCGTATTTTTACTTATCCTTTTAATTTAGCAAACAATATTTTGATTATTATTAAAATAAATTAGAACTTCGCATAATTTCGCTGAGTCTATGCTGTAATATCCAGTACTAGACCCTTCTGAAGAGAAAACGCGAAAAAAGGCTTTTTTCCAGGAGCGATCGCCTTGAGGATCGTTAATTTTGCACGAGCTAGCTATCTTTAGCGGCTGTTTGGCAAAAAACGCACTAATTTCTCGTGCTTAAAAAAACCATCTTTAGCTGTCGGAATAGGCTTTTTTCATACCAACAGTTCTAGGTCTTTTTTAACAGCTTTCGACGGCTTGCCGTATTACATAATTGGGGAATTTGGTCAAGCCGTGTATTACAAGCATCAAGAATAAGGCTTGAACCCAATAGTCTTTTTAAGAGATATATAGCGGTTCTCACTTGAGTGGAATACACCCACTTCTATCTTCTGCCCTCTGCCTTTAAACCAATAGTGCTGTATCTCATCCAAATGAGAACCGTTATAGCAGATGCTCGCTCAGTATTCTGTTACTTCGGATCTACGCCTAGTGCGCCCATTGCTGCAAAATATAAGCGTAGTATTTTTCCTTATCTACCTTGTCCATTGCTTGAATTTTTTTACCACCTCTCTCTATCTTGGTGCGCCCCTGACTTTTACCAGTAGTTACGATGAGTGTTTCCCATTCTCGAAGTTCATAAAACTCTGGATGAGCGAGATAAGCGGTAGCAAGGACATCCCAAAAGTAATAAACCTGTGAGATAGTCAGCGCATAGCACTGCCCTGCTAAATCAGATAAGGGATATCGGCGTTGTTTTGCCAGTTGCCGTATAAAGTCTGATGTTACTGGTACAGTGTTGGTCAGATCCAATGGACATAGAATCAGGGGAATCTGGCTTTGCCACACTCGGTTTGCTGCCAGTGCGTCCCAGTAAACATTCCATTCCGCCGAGCCATCTTGGCCTGGCTCTAAACTTTGTTCTACGTTCCCAGGAACATTCAGCGCACCACCCATCCACACAATTTTCTCGATCTTTGCCTCAATATCTGGTGCCAGATCGAGAGCCGTTGCCACTGTAGTCAAGGGGCCCGTTACTATCAACGTTACAGGTCGATCGGCCTCTATTAGCGATCGCACCATAAATTCTTGGCCTGGTTCTTGCACCAAAGGCGTCTGAATTTCATCTCGTTCGTTGAGAATCGGGAAATGATCGACGACAAATGAATCGCGACGATAGAGCATTGGGAACGGATTGATGCCTCGCACAGTACTCTCTGCCACTGGTATATCTGAACGCCCCATCAAATCCAAAATCTTGCGGGTAGCACTCACAGCCGGTTGGATGTAGCAATCTGCTGGAGTAACCACAATGCCGAGCGGCTGAATATGCTCCATCGTCATCAGCAGTACGGTGGCGAGATAGTCATCCACGCCACCATCATGATCCATTAGCACCAGTTGTTTCGCCATTGATGTCTACCTCAATTGAGATCCAATAATTATCCGCAGAACGATGACAATGCAAAGTTCTGGCAATTACCATCAGAGCATGGCACAAATGTATTGAGCTGATGCTGGAGCAACAATCGTGAATGAGCTAGAGCAACGGAAGGTTTTATCAGCGCTATGTCATGGAGCAATATTTTTTAGCTCGACGATTGTTTCAATCGGAATACCCATAGCAATCCTGATGACTAATGACGATCCAGTCGTCAAAGAAAATGCTAAAGAATCTCTCAATTTTCACATTAACCTTTATATTTATGCGCTCGTTTTTATCCTGCTCATCTTTGTCATCATTGGTATTCCACTGTTAGTGTTGTTAGGAATTGCCAGTTTTATCATGCCAATTATTGCCCTTATCCAAGTTTTGGACAATCCCGATCGCCCCTACCGTTACCCCTTTGTCTTTCGCTTGGTGTAGCAGGTTTGACCTTGTAGAGGTGATGCATGTGCGATCGCCCTTGAACTCAAGATAGTAATTGCTTATACTGATTCTAGGTCTCGCCAGGACGATTGATCTTTCGGTACCGTATCTGATGAATACCGAAGATTTTGAGGAGCTAGAAGATTTAGAGTTTCCTTACCATCAATCAGCTTTTTAAACATAGTCACTATATCTCCATTATTGTAGCTTGAGTCAAAGAAACGGAATGCAGAAGCAGCAAGATACTCATGATTCTGTTCAAAAGCAATCCATTTA
>DATNPT010000198.1:0-4893 GCA_036703075.1 Chroococcales cyanobacterium | reverse complement strand
GCGCAAGGAAAAATCCGGTTCCTCCTTCCAAGACGGGATGCTCAAGCTGTTGCAAACCCTGCCCAAAGTCTTGAAGTACCTACCAATGGACAAAGCGCAGGATGCCCGGAACTTCATGCTCAGCTTCCAGTATTGGCTGGGTGGTTCCTCGGATAACCTAGAGAACTTCCTGCTGATGCTGGCCGATAAGTATGCCATGAAAGGTCAGCATCTGAGCTTCAATGAGCCCGTCGTTTATCCGGATATGGGCATCTGGCACCCTCTAGCACCAACTATGTTTGAGGATGTCAAGGAGTACCTGAACTGGTACAGCAGCAGGAAGGATATTTCTGCCGACTTAAAAGATCCCTTAGCCCCTTGCATCGGCTTAGTGCTGCAACGCACCCACCTCGTGACTGGGGATGATGCCCATTATGTGGCGATCGTACAAGAATTTGAAGCCATGGGTGCTCGCGTGATTCCTGTATTTGCCGGTGGTTTAGATTTCTCAAAGCCAGTTGATGCTTATTTCTACGAGTCAACGCGTCAAACACCGACTGCGTTGGTGGACGCTGTTGTGTCGCTGACGGGTTTCGCCCTGGTGGGTGGCCCAGCACGGCAAGACCATCCTAAAGCGATCGAATCATTAAAACGGTTAAATCGCCCCTACATGGTGGCACTGCCTCTGGTGTTCCAAACCACTGAGGAATGGGAGAATAGCGATTTAGGATTGCATCCGATTCAAGTGGCGTTACAGATTGCCATTCCCGAACTGGATGGCGCGATCGAGCCGATTATACTATCCGGTAGAGATGGAACCACTGGAAAAGCGATCGCACTCCAAGACCGGATCGAAGCGATTGCCCAACGTGCCTTAAAGTGGGCTAACTTGCGCCGCAAACCCAAATTAGATAAGAAAGTTGCGATTACCGTCTTTAGCTTCCCACCCGATAAAGGCAATGTAGGTACTGCCGCTTACCTGGATGTGTTTGGCTCCATCTATAAAGTCATGGAAGCCCTGAAGCACAACGGGTATGATGTTCAAGGCTTGCCAGAGTCAGCCGAGGTGCTGATGCAAGAGGTCATCCACGATGCTCAAGCGCAGTACAGCAGCCCCGAACTGAATATTGCCTACAAAATGTCAGTGCCGGAGTATGAAGAACTCACCCCTTATTCCACACGGTTGGAAGAAAACTGGGGTGCACCTCCGGGACATCTCAACAGCGACGGACAAAATCTGCTGGTTTACGGCAAGCAATTCGGCAATGTCTTTATCGGCGTTCAGCCTACCTTTGGTTATGAAGGCGACCCGATGCGGTTGTTGTTCTCCCGTTCGGCTAGCCCTCACCACGGCTTTGCCGCATACTACACCTATTTAGAAAAAATCTGGAAAGCCGACGCCGTACTGCACTTTGGCACACACGGTTCGCTGGAATTCATGCCCGGTAAGCAGATGGGGATGTCGGGAACCTGTTACCCGGATAACTTGATTGGTTCTACCCCAAATCTTTACTACTACGCGGCAAATAATCCCAGTGAGGCGACGATTGCCAAGCGCCGCAGTTACGCCGCAACGATTTCTTACCTCACACCACCGGCTGAGAATGCTGGTTTGTATAAGGGGTTAAAGGAACTAAGCGAATTAATTGGTTCTTATCAAACCCTGAAAGATACTGGGCGCGGCATTCCAATTGTCAACACCATCATGGACAAGTGCCGCTTGGTGAATCTGGATAAGGATATCGCCTTGCCAGAGCAAGATGCCAGTGCAATGATGGCCGAGGAACGGGATACCCTAGTCGGCTTGGTGTACAAAAAGCTGATGGAGATTGAGTCTCGGTTGCTGCCTTGTGGATTGCATGTGATTGGGAAACCACCAACAGCCGAAGAAGCGATCGCAACTTTAGTCAATATCGCTGGACTCGATCGTCCTGAAGAGGAAATACTGAGTTTACCTCGGATTATCGCCAATAGCATCGGACGGGATATTGATGAAATTTACAGCAATAACGACAAAGGCGTCTTAGCTGATGTTCAGTTGCTGCAAGAGATAACCCTAGCCACTCGTGCGGCTGTTTCCGCCCTCGTGCAAGCCCAATCCGATGCCGATGGTCGAGTTTCCAAAGTCTCCAAACTCAACTTCTTCAACATGGGGAAAAAAGAGCCTTGGATTGAAGCCCTGCACGACCTAAGTTACACCAAGGTAGATGCTCAAGCCCTCAAACCCCTGTTCGAGTATCTAGAATTCTGCCTCCAGCAAATCGTTGCCGATAACGAACTTGGGGCAATGCTGAAAGCTTTAGAGGGCGAGTACGTCCTCCCTGGCCCTGGTGGCGACCCCATCCGTAACCCCGATGTATTGCCCACAGGTAAGAATATCCACGCCCTCGACCCACAATCGATTCCTACAACTGCTGCTGTTAAGTCAGCCAAAATTGTTGTAGACCGCCTGCTGGAACGTCAACGGTATGAAAATGGCGGGAAGTATCCTGAAACCATTGCTTGTGTCCTCTGGGGTACGGATAACATCAAGACCTACGGGGAATCGTTGGCACAAATCATGTGGATGGTTGGCGTCAAACCCGTACCCGATGCTTTGGGTCGAGTGAACAAGTTAGAATTACTGTCCCTAGAAGAGTTGGGCCGTCCTCGGATTGACGTTGTCATCAACTGTTCCGGCGTCTTCCGCGACTTGTTCATCAACCAAATGAACCTCCTCGACCAAGCGGTGAAGATGGCAGCAGAGGCGGACGAACCAGTAGAGATGAACTTTGTCCGCAAACATGCCATGCAACAAGCGCAGGAAATGGGCATCAACCTGCGGCAAGCTGCCACTCGCGTCTTCTCCAATGCTTCCGGTTCCTACTCCTCTAACGTCAACTTGGCAGTAGAGAATAGCACTTGGGAAAGCGAAGCCGAGTTACAGGATATGTACCTGGCGCGGAAGTCGTTTGCTTTCACCTCCGATAACCCAGGGACAATGGAACAGAATCGGCAGATTTTTGAGACAGCCCTCAAAACCGCCGATGCCACGTTCCAAAATCTCGACTCTGCTGAGATTAGTCTGACAGATGTTTCGCACTACTTCGACTCTGACCCCACTAAGGTGGTTGCCAGTCTTCGGGGAGATGGCAAAACTCCAGCATCCTACATTGCCGATACAACAACGGCAAATGCCCAAATCCGCACCCTCTCGGAAACTGTTCGTTTGGATGCGCGGACGAAGCTACTCAATCCCAAGTGGTACGAGGGAATGCTGAGTCACGGCTATGAGGGAGTGCGGGAACTCTCGAAGCGGTTGGTAAATACGATGGGTTGGTCTGCAACGGCTGGTGCTGTCGATAACTGGATTTACGAGGATACGAATACCACGTTTATCCAGGATGAAGAAATGCGGAAGCGGTTGATGAACCTAAATCCTCATTCCTTCCGCAAGGTTGTATCGACGTTGCTGGAAGTGAATGGTCGCGGGTATTGGGAGACGAGTGAGAGTAATTTGCAGTTGTTGCGTGAGTTATATCAGGAGGTTGAAGACCGGATTGAAGGCATAGAATAGTCGTACATTGAACCCCTGTAGAGCTGTCGTCTACAAAGCGTCTACAGGGGATGTCGTTTTGGAGGATTAATGGGTTGCAGGAGCAACTGGTATGCCTGGTTGGAGAGGAGTCTTCGGCGGGGGCAGGATGACACGATCTCCTGGTTGCAAACCTGACTTAATTTCTGCGGTAGTTACTCCTTCTAGTCCTGGAGTAATGGTGCGTCTTTGCGCCCGACCTCGATCGTCCTGAATCCAGACAAAAGATTCCGATCGAGAACGCTGAACAGCCATTAAATTTAAGGCAGCTACGTTCTGCCGTTCGTCGAGAATAATTTCAACACTGACTTGGCTACCCGGAATTAGGGTGCGACTGGGTCGATCGAGTTCGATAGTCGCAGGTACTTTAGCTTGAGACGATGATTGACGACCCGATAAATCCTCTTTATTATCCGAAGCGATCGCTTGAGGATACAAACTCTTGACTCGTCCGTAAAAGGACTTTGGATCGGAACCGATAATCTTGACACGAGCTTTTTGGTTAACTTTAACTTTGGTGGCATCCACCGTAGATAAATTGAGTTTGACCAGTTCTTGCGCTGGATTGCCTAGCGTAAGCAGAACATCACCTGCCTTAACGCCATCTCGATCTTTGACTTTCAGATCGAGAACCATGCCCGGAAGGGGCGAAGTTACGACATTATTTTGCAGTTGCTCCTGGATATTTTTTTGTTCCACCTGAAGGCGCTGAAGTTCTCGGCTGTCTGTGTTAACCTCTGAACGAGCTTCCCGTAGTTCAGACTGAGCCTCCATGACCTTGTCTTCGAGTTGTGAGGGCTGTTTTTCCTCTAGTTGCAGACGCTGGAGTTCTATCGTATCGGTGCTTACATCTGACTGAGCATCGCGGAGGTTAGCTTGGGCGGTACGGACTTGGTCTTTCTGATCTTGGAGTTCATTGCCAGGAATGAAACCCTTTACGTTCAATACTTCTAGTTGTTGAAGTTTCTGTTGGGCAGCAGTCAGTGTTTCTCGAGCTTCTTCAACTTTCTGGTGGCTGCGAGCTACGATAATTTCCTGTTTGCGAATCAGCAACTGTTGGTTGACGGGTTCTCGAATCTCCTTTTGAATAGCCGCTAGCTTTTCTGTGGCTTCTTCAACTTTCTGGCGAGAGCGAGCGAGTTTGAGTTCCTGCTTGCGAATCTCTAACCCTTGGTTGGCAAGGTTCGTTTGTCCTTCCGGATTGCGTAAGATCAGTAATTTCTGACCGAATCGAACGCGATCGCCCACTTTCACCAGTACTTGCTCAACTGTAACGTCTCCGGGAGACTTGAGCGATTGTTGTCCGCCCAACTCAACGGTACCACTTTGAGTCAGCGCAA
>DATNPT010000184.1:0-9270 GCA_036703075.1 Chroococcales cyanobacterium | reverse complement strand
AGATTTGTAGATCATTGCATTGATGCGCGCAAACATGCAAAAGAGCATCGGTAGGGTCAAGCTGATAAACGTTATTTTCTGGATAATACTTTGCTCTCTTCCATAACTCCTTTTCTGACCAGACTGTATGATTTATAGTTGCAAACGGTCGCCAATGAATTTCAACTAAAATATTAGGAGTATAGCTTTGTTGACTAAACAGAGTGATAGCATTAGTAGTAGCTCGATAGTACCATTTTTTTAGATTACTTCGATTAGAAGTAAAATATCCTGTATATTCAAGACCAAGAGTAGAAAGTGCTTCGATCGCTTGATGCAGTTTTGGCGACTTGACCATAATATCTAGGTCAGACATTTCCCTAACTAGAGCATAGTCCGGAAATGATTCTATAAACGTAGCTCCTTTCAGAGTCATTGTTTCAATATTATTTTCAGCTAAAGCCTTGCTAATTTGTTTCACAAGGTAGCTTATGGCTAGATTGCGACCAATGTTCAATTGGTAGTGTTCTTTTAGACTGGCTTGTGCCTTAGCTGAAAGTAGATGCAACCCATCTATCTGAACTAAATGCTGATAAACCATCGAGGTAACGCGATGGTACTTCATTCGATGAATGAGTAAGTCTTCATCAAGATCGAGTTCTGGCAGGCTTTGTTGATGCTGTAAACATGCCAAAATAAACCGATCTTCCGCTCGTAAAATATCAATAGTACTATTGACATTCAGTGGTGATGCTGTGGTTGACTGCATGGCTAGGCGTACCGATTAATCAAGCTTTGGACGAAATTCAAGGCTTGTTGAAAGTCCGTGAATAGGTCAGAGTACTCGTCCATAATCTGACTGGCTAGCTGTTGTACTGACAAAGCACCATCACTGTTAGACAAAACGTAGAGTGCAGCTTTGCCTTTTGTCGTAATCTGGGGCTGATAGTCTAAAGAAGCCTTCTTGAGAGATTTGAGGCTCATTGGTACAGATAAGAAGGTGGAGTGCTGTTGCTGAGTCCTATCAGTCTGAACCAGCCAACTCCAGTCGCCATAGGGAGGACGTTGTAGGCGAAATGTTACTTCTTCTGAGGCTGTCAATTCAAGCGGGGGGTCAAGCGGGAGGAAAGCAGCTGACCAATGCAAGGGTGGCTCATGAGGGGCTGTGGAGAGCCAAGTTTCACCCAACTGCATCTTGAACCAACCGACCCAGCCGTGACACCATCCAGATTCAGTAATTTTGCACTTAACTTCGGTCTTACAGTGGGTACTATTACTCTTGTAAAAATCTAAAGTAAATAGACTTACAGGTGCAGCTAAATACTGAGCTTTAGCTAAATCTTTTTTGTAGTAGTAAATCGATTGACTGGCATATTTTCGCGCAGCACCATGGTCAATTCCCATGTGAGGTTCTGACCAAGATGCAATTTCTTGTTGATAGAGTTCTGGTACGCAAACAGGTGCCGCTTCCATCACGGCTGCTTGTGGAATCAAAACTCCGCCGGGTTTGAGATACTTATCTCGTGCATAGAATAACGATGGCAACAGGTCTTCTTCAAGCAGGAAGTTGCCTGTAAAGACTGAGATGATCACATCGACGGGTTCGGGGAGATCGATCTCTTCTATTTTTCCTTGAAGACACTGTACGCGATCGCCATAGCCATTCGCTTGAGCAATCTCCCGTGCAACTGCAATAATGTCTTCCGGCTCAACGAGATAAACGCGTTTTGCCCCCAACTGTGCAGCTAACAGTCCATGAATGCCAAGCCCTGCACCTACATCGAGTACTACGCTTTCAGGTGTAATTACTTTTTTCAAAGTCTCAGCGTAGACTTCATTGCGTCTAGAATCAAGGGTCATTGATTGCTGACCCTGAACATATAAGTAGCTCACAATTGATGAACTTCCTCTAAAAGAAAGTTGTAAACATTGGGCAATTTTTTAAAGTCGCGTGGATAGAATAATTTTCTTACAGGTGCTTGCGTGACTACACGCAGATAAGCATCGAGTAGAGCCGGGTTATTAGGAATAATCTGGTTAGCATAGTAGCTATGGGTTAATAGCTCGAAAACAGCTTGACTAGGAGAAAGGTGTTCACTGTAGATGGGTTCGTCAGAGCTTTCTGCTAGTAAATAAATTATTCCAATCGGCAGGGGTTGGTCGTTAAATTTTGCTCCCAAATACTCTGGATGATAGTAAATTTTGTAATCGGTTTCTTGTGAAGCATCCAGGCCTAAACTCTTACCTGTATGAGGATAGAGTTTCAATCGCGGGTTTCCTGGTTGTACTAAACCCTTAGAATCTACGACAAGAACGTCATCGGTAATAAAGCCTGCACCTCGACTGGCACAGTAAGCACTTAGAGTAGATTTCCCCATCCCAGAGTAGCCCACAAAAGCAATCGCTAATTCTTCTAGAGATACAGCATTAGCATGAATGGCAACATGGTTTTGTAAGTTAAGACATGCACCTGCAATTACAGAAGTTAAACCCAGCGTGAGTGAACCCGAAATCTCAACATCTTCAGTTTCCTCGCTGACGACAATCACTACATCAGAACCACTAGAATCTACCCAAGCCCCCAACTCATCTGTCCAGGGAATCCAGTAACGATCAGCGCTACATCCCTTTGGGGAAATTGTATTCAAACAATTGACTTTTTCTGCACTAGGCAAACTAGGAACAGACTCCAAAGTCACACGAACACTTTGGGGGATCTGATTGAGTTCCCTAGAGACAGTTTCCAAAATATTTATGAACTTCATCAAATCCTCCAAATTATAATTTTTATCAAATCATCCAGACATCATCGCTACCATTCGCATTGCCATTCCATCGGAATATATTGAATTTTCATCTTTTTGAGTTATATTGGCAAGACTATCAAAGCGAGAAACCTTCATTTTTGAGTAGAGTTCTCTCTCTGAAATTGAGGAGAAAACAGGGAAGCTTTCTAAGTTATTCATCATGAAATTAACTTTATCAGAAAACAGTTGTCTAGATAATTGAACAGGTGAATGAAAATATATATAGCGTTTTCAAATGAGATGTGAAACTAGGGTTGATGCAAAAAGGGAACGGGGAACAGGGAACAGTAGGACAGCGTTTCGAGCGTTTTTTCGGAGTCTGAAAAACCGCCACTTGGTTTCATAAAGGATTTGGAAATGCTATATAGCGGTTTTCAGTAACTCGCCTATCTTCTAAAGAAATTACTAAAAGATACCTGAGGACGCTGCGCTCGCTTCCTGGTGCGGGCATCTCTCTTCTGTTTGGCTAACCGTAACCCGCTGATTTTTTCAGCTTTTTCCCCGTATTCCTCTATTTCTTCAGGTTCTAAATCGCTGGGATCGTCTTTGGTTTTCCACCAACCGATGACCCAGCCAGCAGCCATCCCGCCAGCAGCACCCAGTAAGATGCTTAAGGGAACTGAGTATCCCAGAAAGTAGAAACAGAATAGAAAAACTAGCCACAACTGTAATCCGGTTCCTGTGGAAAATCCTCCAGAAAGTTTAGCCATGGCTTTTTTTGTACCTCTTTTTTCACTCATTGATGAATCGGCAGCTGAGGATATCTTGATGTTCTAGCAACGAGCGAGCGGCTAGTTTAAGCATATCTCGCCTGTTGTCTGGCTCCCTGGTCTACTTTAGGTCGAGAAAGCAGATGAAAGAGGGAGGGATGACTGCTGGTGATTGACCCAATTTTAGAGGTTTGCCGTTGGATTTGGGACGATTGCTCAGATAGATTTTGTCTCCAGACGCAAGAGTACGGAGAACGTTTAGACCAGAGATACCTGTATTATCCAAAATCTACCGATCGCAGTTGATCCTTAGTTAAGAATTTTGATGACCAATCCTGCGTGGTGTCTAACTCGGTGACAAGAGATAGTTCTGCCTCCGTAAAGGGTTCCGTTGCGGCTTTTTGCTGCTGGAGGAGGTCAACTGTAGCATCCGAAACATCATTGGTACGGGATGAAAGGCGATCGCGCAGCACGCCATCGGGTGCCGTACAGTAGATAATTTCGATCGGCAAATCGTGCTGGTTGGCTTGAGCGATCGCATTTTGTCTCAATACCTGCCGATCGTACTTCGCATCTAAAATCACTGGGAAGCCTTGATTAGCCAGCAGTACCCCCAACTCTAATAAGCGTCCGTAAGTCTTCTCGTTCATTTGTGAGGTGTAGAGTTCTGCTCCACCCGTCTGCTCTAACGGAATTCCTGCGAGGTGTTTGCGTGCGGCATCCGAGCGAATGTGAATCGCTCCCCAACGCCGAGCTAATTGCCGTGCTACTGTGCTTTTTCCAGAACCCGATACCCCTGACATCAAAATTAGCCGCCCTTTTTGCGATCGCGTATAGTTCCACGCGAGCTTGTAATACATCGCAGCTGTCTCTTGTGCCTCTTTTTTCAGGTCATCAGACACGCCAGGGTCATCTAATAGAAACGAAGTGACCTTGGCTCGCACATAGGCTTGCCGACTTAAGTATAAGGGTAGTACCTGAAGCCCTTCCCAATCACCTGTTTGCTCGATATAGGTATTTAAGAAGGCATTTCCTAAATCTTTCCGCCCTCGCGCTTCCAAGTCCATCACAGCAAACGCGACATCGTACATTACATCAACAAAGCGAAATGGCTCGTTAAATTCAATGCGGTCAAATAAGAGAATTTTTCCCTGCCAAAGACAAATATTTCTCAGGTGTAAATCCCCATGGCACTCCCGAATCCAATTGTTTTGAATTCGGCTATTTAAAACCTCTTGCCGAGTCATAAAAAACTCATCAGTAAATGCCTTCGTTTCTTCAAACTGTTCCAGGGTTTGAGGAGCGCCAATATACTTCTTCGTCTGTTCGTAATTCTCGTCAAACGCCTGCCGCACTTTGGAGACTTCGCCAAACGAGCGGATGTATTCATTCGTTTGAGCTTTGGCATGGAATCGAGCAACAATGCGCCCCAATTCCTCCAGATGAGATTCTGTGAGATGACCGCGCTCGAACAAGCAACTAAATAAATCATCTTGAGGAAATTCGCGCATTTTCAGCACGTATTCTACGGGTTCACCCGTTCCATTGAGCTCCAAGCGATTGTCGAGCTGAGTTATGGGTAACACGTCCAGGTAAAGTTCTGGAGCAATCTCCTGATTCATCCGGATTTCTTCTAAGCAAAAATGATGCCGACGCTCCAATGTTGAGAAATCCAAAAAGCCAAAGTTCACAGGTTTCTTCACTTTATAAGCATAGTCTCCGGTGAGAAACACGTAAGAAACGTGAGTTTGCTGCATCTGAATGGGTTCTCTCACCGGGTGAGGATAAAACCCTGGCTGCATCATTTGCTCAATGAGAGAAGGAGTTGCCATGTTTTGGGTCATGTATTTAGTGTCCGTTTTTCAAGAGTTAACAGTTAACCGATAAAAAAATCCAGGGACGAGTGCCGTCCCTGGAATCAGAAGACAAGAATAACAATTCTTAAGATTCTGTTGCAGCTGCTCCTGCTTCTGCTTCACCTGCTGCTGCTCTATCGGCTACAGCACCAGATGAATCAACGATCGCGCATACCGTTTGCTCGGAGTCCGCTAGGACTGCAACCCCTTCTGGCAAAACTAACTCATGAACTTGCAAGTTCGTCCCAACGTCCAAGTTAGAGACATCAACATCAATTGCCTCTGGAATCTTATCAGGAGCGCATTGCACCTGAACTTCTGTAAGCATTTGCTCTAAAACACCACCCTCTTTGACCCCTACAGGCTCTCCAACCAGGTTTAGCGGCACCGTCACTTGGAGACTCTCTTGAGCGGCAACGGAGAAAAAGCTGATGTGGTAGAGCTGCTTGCTTTTCCAGGGATGAGTCTGCACTTCCCGCAACAACGCTTTACCATTCCAGGGGATATCTGGGATACTGACCTGAACTAACGTATTGTTAACAGCAGCCTGTTTGAGCAACGTTTCTGCTGCTTTAGCTTCTACGGTCAGGTCAATTGATTCGGCACCTTTGTGACCGTAGAGAACTGCGGGGACTAAACCAGACCGACGTAAGGCTCTCGACTTACTGCCTTCTGGTCTTTTTTGACATTCAACTGTAACTTCCATTTCAGCTAGCTTCTATAAATTTTCAAGAGTTAGCGACAGCCCGATCTTAGATTTTAGACTGTCCCTGCCTACGTTGCTGGTTAGACATGAATGCTCCCCCACCTGCGGGAGTTCTTGATGGGGGAGTGCGGGCGAATTTTGTTCAATCTAAATTCCCCAATCCTCGCATCCAAAATTTTTAGACCCCCGATGCTACTGGGATGCCATTGGCATCCAACAGCGCTCGTTTGGGTCCGTGGATGGGGTCTTCCACGATAATAGTTTGATCGCGACTCGCTCCCAGAGAGACTAGCGCAATCGGAACGGCCATCAATTCTGCCAAAAACTTGAGATAATCCAGCGCCTGTTTGGGTAGATCGTCTAGAGTCCGACAGTGAGCCGTGGATTGTTGCCAACCGGGTAAGGTTTGGTAGATTGGCTGACATCGAGAAAACCGACGCGCACTGCTAGGAAAGTCTAGGCAACGTTTGCCGTCGATTTCATAGGCAACACAGACTTTGATCTCGTCTAGCGTATCGAGCACATCGAGTTTTGTGATGGCTAGACAATCGATGCCATTAATCCGGACGGCGTAGCGACCAATCACTGCATCAAACCAACCACAACGACGACGGCGACCTGTGGTTGTCCCGAATTCTGCGCCGCGATCGCATAGTAACTCACCCATTTCCCCGTCGAGTTCTGTCGGGAATGGACCTTCTCCCACGCGAGTCGTGTAGGCTTTCGCCACACCAATCACGCGATCGATGATCGTCGGTCCTATACCTGCCCCTACACACGCTCCACCCGCAACTGGGTTGGAAGATGTGACGTAGGGATAAGTGCCATGATCTAAATCTAACAGCGTTCCTTGAGCACCTTCAAATAAAATATTGCGTCGTTGCTCAACCGCCTCATAAATCTTTAAGGAGCTATCGACCACATGAGGCCGCAACCGTTCGGCATACGCCAAGTACTGCTCGATTACAGTTGCCGGGTCTAGAGGGGGCAGGTCGTACAGCTTTTCCAGAATGACGTTTTTGTAGTTAATCGTCCAGTTGAGCTGTTTCCTCAGACTCTCTGGGTCCATCAGATCCAAAATCCGAATGCCCGTGCGCTCTGATTTATCGGCGTAAGTCGGACCAATACCCCGACCCGTCGTGCCGATTTTGTAATTTCCCCGTCGCTCTTCTGCTGCCCGATCGATCAATCGGTGATAGGGCATCGTGACATGAGCGGTTTCTGAAATTAGCAGATTTTTTGTAGAAATACCTAACGCTTCAAGTTGGTCGAGTTCTTGGATTAAGACTTCCGGGTCAATCACCGTGCCACAGCCAATGATGCATTCCGTATCGGGATACAAAATCCCAGACGGAATTAGATGGAGCTTGAAGGTTTGCCCCTGAACGACAACGGTATGCCCAGCATTGACCCCCCCCTGGTAACGGACGACCACATCTGCCGAGCGGCTAAGTAAATCTGTTATTTTACCTTTCCCTTCATCGCCCCACTGGGCACCTATTACAACTACGTTAGCCAAGGGTTTTTTATAATAAAGCTAAAGTTTTCACAAACTACAATTATTAACATCAGGTGTAACAGGTGTCAACCAGAAACTTGTAGGAAGCCTTAATCGATCGCGGGGAATGGAGGTGGAGGAATCGCTAAAGCATCTGTTACAAGGTATTGAGCAAACTAGCCATCCGGTAACAGCACAGGTTCGTGATGTAGTCAGAGTCGGTTCCTTTGAGGCGCTGATTGACCCATCTACAGACATGACTTGGCTTAACTATGCGGTACCGATCGCACTTTGGGAACCAAAACTGATGTAGCCGAAGCGCTGGTAGAACGAACATTGAACTATATCGACGCAACAACGATCGATTCCAAGTAATTAATTTAAGAGAGGGTATTGTGACCTTATACGCTGATTTACATCGACATCTAGGCGGTTCTGTGGTTCCTCGTATCCTCTGGCGGTATTTCCAACGCCACGATCGCGAATTAGCTCAGCGGTTTCCTGAGTATCCGGGATTTGAGGAATTTTATACGCGATCGCGCAGTACGTTAGATGAGTATCTGGAACTGCACACCTTAGTGGAAAGCGTGCAAACACCAGAGACGTTGCCTTATTTCATTTATCGATTAATTCGCGGCGCTCACATTTTTGAAAATCTAGCTTACTTGGAACTGCGCTACACGCCTTATCTGCGAACCTCAGAGGAGTTAAGTCAGTCGGAACGAATTGACCAAATGGCTCAAATTGTCGAGATTGTCGGCAAAGCCAGTCAGGTGAACGAATATCCGATGGTGACGAGCCAAATTCTCTGCATGCACTCGCGGCTTCCCTATGAAGTGAATAAGGCAATTGTTGACCTCGCGGCTCAAGCCAAGGATTATGTTTGTGCGGTGGATGTGGCTGGGGGAGATGCCCACTATGCCGAGCGGTTGGATGAATTTATCGGATTGTATAAGTATGCGCGATCGCTTGGTATAAAAACGACCGGTCATCTCTACGAAACCGTAGATGGTTGTTACCCAGAACTCCTACCTTATTTAATGCGGATCGGTCACGGAATCCAGATTCCGTTGAAGCATCCAGAGTTGTTACCCGAATTGGCTAAACAGGGTCAATGCCTGGAAGTGTGTCCCACCACTTACCTGAAAACAGGTACCTTGAGCGATATCTATCAACTCAAAGTGGTGTTCGATCGCTGTTTTGATGCTGGTGTTGATATCGCTATCTGCACCGACAACGCAGGGTTGCACAACGTCCGTCTGCAATTTGAGTACGAAAACTTACTGACTCTGGATGTGATTAATTTTAAGCAGTTGCAAGCTTGTCAGGAAGCGGCTTTCCGTCATGCGTTTGCTTGGCCTCACGCTCAGGGTCCAGCGTCGCTGTTGACGGGGTTGTTGCAAACGGCACCGACGACTACTTTAGCGGCTAGTAGTTAGCCGATTGGAGAGACGGGTCATTTAGTTAGGAAATGAGAAGAGTAGGAGAGAGTATTCTCCGTATTGCATGTATTACAAATCACTCATTACCAATTTAGAACTCCGAAAAAACCGATCGTAGGACAGAGGGGATTGAAGGTGGGTTAAAGTCATGCTAGAGGAGGGGCGGCCGCTCGGGTTGCCCCTCACAAATAGGTAAGCACTGAGTTCCCTGCTGCGCTGAAATTGAATAGTACCTACACAGAAGGTGAGTAATGGCAGATACCTCTAATATT
>DATNPT010000183.1:0-3572 GCA_036703075.1 Chroococcales cyanobacterium | reverse complement strand
GACGCTCGTTTGAGGGAGCAACTATCTCAAAACGCGCGATCGCTCATCGAAGAAGAATTCACTTGGGAACGCGCTGGTGCCCTTTACGAACAGGTACTCTTGGGGACTTTCTGCTACTGAAATAACAATCCGGTATGCCCCGCAGCCCCCAATTGGAGGGGAAACCCAACCTTCAAACTCCCCCAGGATTAGGGGATGCGAGGAGGCTAGTTCAGCAAAGCTTTCTTAAGCCAGTGCTATTCTTCTTGAGTCGATAAGAAAGATGTGACTAATACATAGCTTAGCAAGGGGGGCTAGGGGGGTGATGCAACATTTGAAGTCAACAGACTCAACACGAAATCAAGTAACTATGAAAACCCTTGAAGTTTGAGGCTAAGCATATCTACGACACAATTGTATAGCTCCACTTAAAATTGCCCCACTGAGGTTAGCTCCCTCTAGGTTGGCATCACACAACATTGCCCCACTTAAGTCTGCTCCACTGAGGTTGGCTCCACTCAAATCAGCTTCCTCTAAGTTCGCTTTATATAAGATTGCTCGACTCAGGTTAGCTCCTTTCAAATTTGCCCTACATAGTGTCGCTTCAGTCAAGTTTGCTCCCTGTAGATTTGCCTGCTCTAAGTTAGCCCAAGTTAGGTTTGCCTCAATCAGGTTAGCCTCGGATAAGTCTGCTTTCCGTAAGTCCGCATTAATCAGTTTTGTGTCAGCTAAGCTGGCATGTTTGAGATCTGAGTGAATTAAGTTTGCCCCAATCAACTTTGCCCCCGTTAGAGTTGCCTCTCTGAGCTTTGCCCAAGATAAATCGGCCAAATTGAGGTAAGCACAACACAGATTGGCTCCAATTAAGTTTGCCCTGATTAGATTGGCATCACTCAGGTCAATTCCTCTTAAAGTGGTAAATCCTAGTTTCGCTCGGCTCAAGTTTGTCTGTTCTAGCTTTGCTTCTCTTAAATCTGCGCCAATTAGGTTAATTCCTTTGAGATATGTATGTTCCAGGTCTGCTTCACACAGTATTACCTCCTGAAAATCTCTTTTTCCGGCTGCATACTGCTTCAAAAGTTCTACAGGGTTCATTTCGCCAGCCTTCTCAGTTCACCTTAATTTCACAATAACCTAATGTTAGGTTGCACTGACTTAAGCCCTGAACGAGTACTATTTAATCTCGTTGCCAAATGTGAATCGTGCCATCTGCACTACCTCCAACAATTAATTCACCATCAGGACTACTAGCGATAGACATGACTGAACTGACTGCTTCATGAGTCAGGATAGTTAATTGCTGACCCGTTGACCAATGCCAAATCTCGATCGCACCGTCGGCACTTCCACCGATTAGGGTTTGTCCATCTGGGCTAAAAACAACTGACATCGCTTGCCCCGATACACCTGTCAGGCTATTCAATAGTTCTCCCGAAGCTAGTTGCCATAACTTTATATATCCATCCGCACAACCAGCCGCGAGAATTTCGCCATCCGGACTCATGTCCAGCGAACAAATCGAACTGAGATTACCTGTCAGAGTTAGTGTAAATTTAGGCTGCTTACCTGTGCCATTGATATCCAGTTGCCGCAGGGTAATGATGCCATCCCTACCACCACTGGCAATTGTTTGCCCATCAGGGGATAACGCGATCGCAGATATCAGTCCAGTCTGCTCAGCTAAAGTATCGAGGAATTCTCCCCGCTCTAAATCCCACAATTTAATCGTCTCATCAAAGCTGCCACTAATGAGAGTTTGACCATCTTGATTGATAGCAAGCGATCGCACCGAACTCGTATGCCCCCTCAGCGTCCGAATTAATTGTCCGCGCTTGAGTTGCCATAGCTTAATCGTCTCATCAAAACTGCCGCTAGCCAGAATTTGCCCGCGTGGAGCAATTGCTAGACACAGTAATCCTTTTGCATGCTCGGATAAAGTATTAATAAGTTCCCCTGTAGACAGTTGCCACAGTTTTATCGTCTTGTCATAACTGCCACTAATCAGGGTTTGTCCGTCTGGAGTGATGGCAAGTGCGCTTACCCAGTCTGAATGACCTGTCAGAGTATATAAATGCCTCCAAGTCAAGGGGGGAGGGGAAAAATCCGATACGGCTACGGGAACAGGTTCTGTATGCAGTGGCGAAGAGAAATCTTGCAGCTCAATCGGTGCAGATGCAGGTGATTCTGGAGTAAAGGCGCGAGTGAGAGTAACAGATTGAGAATCGTTGAGTTGAATCGCTTGCAGTTGGGTTTCAATGTCCTCTAAGCGGAGTTCCCAGTCATCCACCAACTGCTGATGAATTCGGGAAATCTCAGCAGTTGCAGATGCGATCGCTTTTTCCAAGTGATCGACTCTTGAGGGTAGCGATGCGCTGTTGAGATATTGCACGATATCTTTGAGCGATTTCTCGAAGCTGGCACATTGCGCCCTGAGTCGGAGGATGTTGCGATCGCTCGGCTCGTTATCAGGAGACGCTTCAACTTGGGCAATATACTCTGGTAGGCTTGCTGTTAGAGATGCGATCGCATTTTGCAACTGTTTCTCGTGTAGCGCTTGACTTTCTTGCGCCAGCTGCCGATGTAACTCTCGCGTTGCTGCCGTCATCCGACGCCGAGTCTGTTGCTCAAAACGCAGGCGATTAAACAGATTTAGCAGCAAATAAATAGATAGTGGCACGGCTGCATAAATTAGTTCCTTAGATGCTACCGCCATTACCAAGCCGACAATAGAGCCAGCAATCAACACGCACTCTGCAATTTGTAGACGATTTTTCATACTAAGTCGCCTTCTGTCGTACAAGCTTGGGATAGCAGGGAACTCTCAACGCAAACCAGTCATTCCTTTAATTGCAACTGTTGGCATCAACATCTAATACCATACGATGTTAGTAAGCATTTGCTACAGGATAATCTCAAATTATGATGACAAAACTATTACAAAAATTAGCAGTGACAACGGCTAGCACTTTCCTGAGCTTTGCGGCAATAGGCGCTAGCCCTGCACGAGCTTTAATTTGGAATTTTAACTTTTTCAACGACGATGGTCGAGTGGGACGCGTTACCTTTAACGATCGTAATTTGACTTATTCTTCTTTACGTTTTCGCAAAATCTTCCCAGTACCAGCGAGTGGAAATTACAAAATTTTGGGTAACTTACGCTCTGGTGATTTCTCCATAAAATTTGATGTGGGTCTAACGCTCAAGGTAATCAAGCAATATTCTTATTGGCAGTTGTACAACGCAAAGGGTGAGTTGGTGGGAGAAAGTCCTCGCAGTGGAAATGGGTGGCTTAGTTGTAATGATGTAAGATTAAATGGCTCCTCTGCTTGTGTAACGTACTACAAATCGGTAAATTAACATTCAAATTGAAAGTTCACTAAAGCCCCAAGATTAGCTTTGCAATATTGAAATAAATTAAGACCCCCAAAACGTCCACGGCTGTTGTAATAAACGGTGCCGACATCAGCGCTGGATCTAAACCCAGCGAACGGAAAAGAAACGGGAGCGCTGAACCCGCCACAGAAGCCAGTAACGCGATCGCAACTAAACTAATTCCCACAGAGAATGCCACAAAAAAATTCTGGAGTGAAAAG
>DATNPT010000179.1:0-47084 GCA_036703075.1 Chroococcales cyanobacterium | reverse complement strand
AGAATCGTTTAGCAATCCCATACCCTTAAAAAAACTTCAGGGAATTTTAGGTAAAAAGGTAACAATGCAGGGTGCTTTATATATTTCTAAGGAGGATTTTGCTAAACTTTACACTCTAGGAACCCACACTTAGAGTAGGTGTGATGATAATGCCAAGCAACATCCTGTTACTATCAATTAGACCTGAGTACGCCAATAAAATATTTGAGGGCAAAAAGAAGGTTGAACTACGTCGTGTTCGTACTCGATTGGATAGCGGGGACTTGGTTATAGTGTATGTCTCATCTCCTGAAAAAGCCTTAGTAGGTTCATTTGAGGTAGAGCGAGTAATAACAGTAGAAAATTTACCTAAAGAACTTAATAATCTTTGGAAGCAGGTTAAAGAACAAGCTGGCATTAAACGTCAACAATTTGACAGATATTATGAAGGTGCTTCAGTAGGGGTTGGTATATTTCTAAAAAACATTCAAATTTTTCCTCAACGGCTTGAATTAGAATCTTTAAGAAAACAGTTACCTAACATTAGACCTCCACAGAGTTATCGTTATCTAACTCCTATAGAGGTTAATCATGTTGAATCTATAGTGCAGTGCAAGATAGCCAGTACTACTGAGAAAGTAGGAAAAGATGAATTTGAGAACTTAGCTCTACCTATAAGTATTTGATGTGTTATTCGCTGAGGTAAACTCCTCTTGTGGAAAAAAGAGCAGAATTTGTTAGGTTATTTCATGAATTTGTAAGCTTATATCCCTACACACCTGCTGGTATGCGTCATATGGCTGCCTATGATGAGCAGCGTCGGCAGCGGCGTCGAAACTTTGAATCACTCTCTGCTGCCTTGGAGTCAGCAGAAAACTTAACTGAACCCATACTGTATCTGCTATTTCCTGATACAGAATTTACTTTTAATTTAAGTAGTGCTGATTCAGTGAGCCTAACAATATCTGGAACACTTGAAAGTTACTTAGAAATAAAATTAGCTTCAAAGTCAACTCCTGGACAGATGTGGGCGAAAGAGATAGTAGATAAGGTTGGTCAAAGTATATTTTATTTTGTTAATTGCTGTAATGATGATCCAAGGCAGCTATCAATAGCTTGTAGTGATTTTTGCAAAGAAAAATACTCTAAACGATTTCCAGCAGAAATGCTTGTATCTGTTCTCAATGCACTACAACCAAATGAATTTTTGCTGCTCAATAAAGAATCTTTACAGGTTATCAATTACTTTGCTAATACTTCTTACAGCCAAAACTTAATAGATTATCCAGTTGTAAATGTTACTAGGCATTATCTTCTTAAAGGCATTGCTACAGAAATGTATCATCCTGGTGTGCCAGCGCTTCGGGAGGATGACCTTTTCGATATGTTCTGTCATTGGCTGGTTGTCCTTAAGAAGGATGACTTTTCTGGTAGAGAATCTACACCAGTGGATGGGGTTGTCGAATTTACCTCAGATGCCGAAAAGGCGAAATTGCCGCCAGAATATACTTTAAGTCAGTGCGCTGACGATACTGGCTTGGAGGAAGCACAACTAAAGCGTTGGCTAAGATCCATTGAGCGTAAAAAACAGGGCATTTTATACGGTTCACCTGGAACAGGAAAAACCTATATTGCTGAATGCCTTGCCCAACACCTCATTGGCAGCAGTAATGGTTTAAAAGAACTGGTTCAATTTCATCCAGCTTATGCTTATGAGGACTTCATTCAAGGTATTCGTCCACAAAGCGAAGATGGGAAATTGAAATATCCTTTAGTACCAGGTCGCTTTATCGAATTCTGCGAAAAAGCCGATTTTTGCCAAGGTTTGTGTGTTCTAATTATTGATGAAATCAACCGTGCGAACCTGGCTCAAGTCTTTGGAGAATTAATGTATTTGCTGGAGTACCGCCATAAAAAAATCCCTCTAGCTGGTAGTAAGGAACTCTTTGGCATCCCGGAAAATGTCCGCATCATCGGCACAATGAACACAGCCGATCGCTCTATTGCTCTAGTCGATCACGCCCTACGCCGTCGGTTTGCCTTCATCGAACTTCGCCCCAACTATGATGTGCTGCGGCGGTATCACGAGAAGAAGAAAACGGATTTTCAGGTGGATGGACTAATTGAGACACTAGAGCGGTTGAATAAGGCGATCGCAGACAAACACTACGAAGTTGGCATCTCGTATTTTTTAACAGAAAATCTGGCTGAAGAACTTGAAGATATATGGCAAATGGAGATTGAGCCATATTTGGAAGAGTACTTTTATGACCAGTTGGACAAAGTAGACGGATTTCGCTGGGACAAAATTAAACAGCAGGTTTGTCCATGAGTGCGGCGCGAATTATCGAGTTGACTGAATATAGTCCCAGAACGTTTGAACGGGAAGAGATTGATTATGCGATCGCAGAAACTCTGTGGCACAAATATAATACTCAGATTGCTATAGACTTTCCCTCACTCAAAACTGGCGGGAAGTGGAAACTAACCTCTCAGGGATGGGTTGGTCATATTCCATTAACTCCGGAACTTCACCTCGCCTTACTTCCCAAAGTTCAACTAAAAAATCTATTCGGGATGTTGGAATATGCTTACCAACTCAAAAGTTTCTGCTTCCTGGAAGGATTAATAGATTGTCAATCCCTAGAAGACTTCTACAGCCAACTCGCTTATCTCTTAGCCCGTCGCATTCTTAACCGTGGGCGTAAGGGATTCTATCGCACCTATATTCCTAAAACAGGTCAACTAGCTTACATCAGAGGGCGAATGGATATTCGGCAGGCTATGCAGAAGCCGTGGAACGTCAAACTCAGTTGTCATTATGAAGAACACACTGGCGATATTGAAGACAACCAGATTCTCGCTTGGACTCTTTTTATCATTGGTCGCAGTGGTTTGTGTTCGGAACGAGTTGCACCAACAGTGCGACAGGCTTATCACGCGCTTCAAGGCTTTGTAAGGCTTCAGCCTAGCTCTCCCGAAGATTGTGTTGGCCGACTCTACAGCCGCCTGAACGAAGATTATCGATCCTTACACGCACTTTGTCGCTTTTTCTTAGACAGTAGTGGGGCGAGTCATGAAAGAGGCGATCGCACGATGCTACCCTTTCTGGTTAAGATGGATCGTCTTTACGAACTTTTCATTGCTGAGTGGCTCAAGGCACACTTGCCACAAAACTTTCTTCTCAAATTTCAGGAGCAAGTTAATATCGGTAAAAGCGTGCATTTCAAGACTGACCTCGTGCTGTACGATGTCTCATCTGGAACAGCAAGCTATATCCTAGATACCAAATATAAAATTCCTACTCAACCTGCCGCTGATGACATCGCTCAAGTAGTAGCCTACGCAGTATCCAAACATTGCCACGAAGCTGTCTTGGTCTATCCTGAAGCTTTTAAGCATTCACTGGACGAATGGATAGGAGGAATCCGAGTTCGTAGTTTGACTTTCTCTTTAAAGGGAGACTTAGAGCAGGCAGGACAAACCTTTTTGCAGGATTTATTCGTCTCCCCCTAACGGTCATATTTAAAAACTAGACTTATCCAACTTTTTGGGCATCAAACAATACACAAGTAATGCCATACACTCGCTTCTTGAATGCCTGCGTCAGTTTTTGCCAAAGCGATCGCTGTTTGGTTCCTAATGCCTCATCAAACGCAGCGTAAGCCTTTTGGTACTGACCTAACTGCTGTAGTGCTACCCCAAAAAACAGCCAAGCATCTTTATCATTAGGTTGAATTTTCAGAGCTTGTTCAAAACTATTTTTAGCTTCGGAGTATCGATCTAGATGAGTCAGCACACCCCCTCGTAAAATCCAGAGCATATGATGGTTAGGGGCAATAGCAATGCCTTGCTCGTAACAGGCTAACGCCTCCTCATAGCAGCCTGAGCTAACTAGCTCCTTACCTTGCTCGCAAAAAGCTTCGTGTTGCTCAAAATCGTAATAGCTCATTGGTACAGTTATTTCCTAATAAAGAAGTATAGATTTAGGTCGCTTTCTTAACTTAAACAAATTTTCTTGGTATAAGTTCATTCAATAGCAAACTCTTTATGAAAGTTTAAAAAATAAAGCTTACATCTTTATAATCAAATAATCTTCACTCAAGCAATTAGTTTTGAACCTTAGTTCAAGCAATCTCTAGAACAATTAAGGCTCTGGAGCCGATGCTAGAAGCTTCAGGTTCCAGAGCTTTGCTATGGATTTGAACTAAGATGTAGTGTTTAGGGGAATGACAATGCGGTTAATTCCACCCAAGGGGTTTATCTTAGAACAAATAAGCTACCTGTTGTTGGTACTAAAACCAATGAAACAGCCTTCCCACATTCCAAGGATAGAGAGCATCCCTGCGTTGAACGTATAGTTCATCACTCCACTTAAATTCTCCTCAATGCTGAGCAGCTCGTCCATCGGAGAAATGGCGGAACGTTGGGCAACGAACTCGGTATTTTTTAGTTCTCACACTGTCAGCTAAATGGCTGAATATACTCCGTCATTTGGCTGATTCTTAGCTTTTTAGGGACAGCATTCTAGAAGTAACGCGATCGCTGGAACACTAAAGGCCTGGTAATATTCAGACTTCCACAACTCTGCATTTTCTTATCCGTGGAGACTAACCGAAGAGATTAGGAGAGCGAAGGGAGCGGGGGAAGCTGGGGGAGAATTCCCCTTCATCGGTGTCAATTTAAGCCTAAGGATGTCAAGTTAAGCCTTAAATTGATATCCAGCTAAAGTTCGAGGACTTCATAGGGAGGTTAGGGGTAGCCATAACCCACCGAGCGTTCCAATAGGTACGTTACGTTGTTGCGCTTCGTACCCTACAAACACCAAAGCGATCGCCCAGGAAATGTATCAAAAGTTACAAAACACCTATCTAGACGGTGCTAGAAAGTGTCATGCTGTCTTTATAAAGTTATAGATAGGCTATTCGTGAGGAGCTAAAACGTTGAAGAAGGTAGAAGCAATTATTCGCCCCTTTAAGCTAGACGAAGTAAAAATCG
The DNA here is from genome assembly GCA_036703075.1 of Chroococcales cyanobacterium. Lineage (GTDB taxonomy): Bacteria > Cyanobacteriota > Cyanobacteriia > Cyanobacteriales > Coleofasciculaceae > DATNPC01. Next base: position 42,107 of record DATNPT010000179.1, on the reverse strand, counting down.
CCCTAGTGAACGCTGGGATCGTTGGGATGACGGTTTCTGAAGTCAGAGGATTTGGACGCCAGAAAGGTCAAACCGAACGCTATCGCGGTTCTGAGTACACTGTTGAGTTCCTACAGAAGCTCAAAGTGGAAATTGTCGTCGAAGATCATCAAGTTGACATGGTGGTGGACAAAATCATTGCCGCCGCTCGAACGGGTGAAATTGGCGACGGCAAGATTTTCATTAGCCCTGTCGATCAGGTTGTCCGGATTCGGACAGGAGAAAAGAACCTGGAGGCCGTTTAGTCGGTTATCTGTAGAACAAGTGCTGAGGCTCGACTGCCCCTGGGAGAGTGCCTCAGTTTTACCTTGTAGTCTGTAAAAGTAATCGCAGCTTTAAGGATCAAGCCAACTGGCTCAACTGAGGGAGTAGTGCTTCAAACGCTTTGCCGCGATGACTGTAGCGTCGCTTCATTTCAGGTTGCATCTCGGCAAATGTCAATCCCTGTTCGGGTACATAAAAAATTGGGTCATAACCGAAGCCGCCAGTTCCACGCGGAGCGAGTAAAATTTCCCCTCGACAGATGCCTTCCGCTTCCAGAGCGATCGCGCCATCGGGACGTGCGATCGCTATAACACAAACAAACTGCGCCTCCCGATTCAGTTCATTCCCCAATTCTCCTAGTAACCGTTCGATCCGCTCCGCGTCTGTTTTCCCGTAACGTGCTGAATAGATGCCCGGAGCACCATCGAGTCCATCGACTTCCAATCCCGAATCATCCGCAATCGCCCATTGCCCAGTTGCTTTTGCCACCGCTGATGCTTTTAAACAAGCATTAGCAGTAAATGTATCCCCGGTTTCCTCAATCTCTAGTTCGGGTGGCTTCAGTTGCAAGTCCCACCCCTGTCCTGCAAGGTACGTCTGCATTTCCCGCAGCTTACCAGGATTGCCTGTCGCAACAATGAGCAATGTCATTTTTTGTGTATTGTTGGTTGTCAGTTGTTCGGTATTCTAGACTACTGACTGATGACCCATTAGCCAACAGAATTAGCCCAATCTTTAGCCCAATCGAGGGTATGACGAGCCTGTTCGAGCGTGGGGGCTTCACAATACAGTCGCAGGAGGGGTTCGGTGCCGCTGAACCGAATTATTAACCAGCTATCGTTAGCTAAACGGAACTTGTAGCCATCGGTTGTCTGGCAACTTACAACCGCCTGAGTGTCAATTTCCTTTAATGGCTGGGTTTCTAGCTGCTCCTGTAAGCTCGCTCGCACCTCCATGCTTGCCAAATGTAGATCGATGCGATCGTAAGCTGACTTATATCCCGTGCGCTCTTGCAGGCGTTTGTAAAGGTCGCTCAAATCAAGTCCTGACTCAGCGATCGCTTCTAATAGATAGAGTGCGGATAACAAGGCATCTCGTTCGGGAATGTGGGTACCATACCCAATTCCTCCCGACTCCTCTCCACCGAGTAGAACTTGAGACGATAACATGCGATCGGCAATGTACTTGTAGCCAATCGGCGTTTCATACACCGGCAACTCATGGAGGGCGGCAACGCGGGGAATCAAGTCCGAGCCACTGATGGTTTTCACCACTTCACCCTTAAACTCGCGATGCGATGCCAGGTGATCGATCAAGATGGGGACGAGGATTTGGGGACTCAGGAAGTTCCCTTCACCATCAACCGCCGCAATGCGATCGCTATCTCCATCAAACACTAATCCCACAAGCAGTTCTCCACCCTCTTGACGCCGATGAGAGCGAATCACCCGAAACAGATGGGAAAGATAGCGCGGTAACGGTTCTGGCGCTCCACCACCGAACAAGGGGTCGCGAGAGCTATTGAGTTCGTGAATTTCCACGCCCAGAATCTGGCTTAAACCTCCAGCTGCTGCCCCGTGCATCACATCGGCGTACACGGTCAATTTGCCTTGCTCGATCAGAGCCTTCAGCTTGGAGATATCTACTTTAGAGCGCAGTGCTTCACAGTAGCTTGTCCACGGATTGAAGGTTTGGATTGTTCCAGGTATCTGTGCTGCTACAGGTTCCTGAACGAGTAGGGCTTCGATTTTTTGGGTAATTTCTGGGGCAACCGAGCCACCAAATGCCCCTTTGACTTTTAATCCTAAGTAGTTCCCAGGATTGTGGCTGGCTGTGAGAACCAAGGCACCCAATGCGTTTTCTTGCTTGGCTGCCCAGCTAAATGCTGGAGTTGGAGCGTAGTCTTCTGATAACAATACGTCAAATCCAGCAGCTTGCACGACTTCGGCTGTCTTTTTCGCAAAGTCTTCTGCCATGAAGCGTCGGTCGTGACCCACGATGATGGTGCGACTACCAGTGCTTTCGCCATAAACCTCGGCTAGGACTTTTGCGGCGGCGGGGGCCACTAAGGCCAAGCGATCGAACGTAAAATCGGCAGCAATGACACCTCGCCAACCGTCCGTCCCAAACTTAATTGAATGCGCGTCAATCGGCATAAGAAAAGGGTATTAATTTTCAAGAAATTCCAAGACTGACGGCAGGATCTTAGCACTTGTAACACAAGCCTGTCTTGCTTTTGGGAATAATACCAATTCTCATGCCAAAGTTCGCCTTTGACTTAAGCGGACTCACTCATCGCTTGTCGCATCGGAGGAATAGATTGCAGGTTCGGCAAGATTGACTAAAAGCGATCGCAGCCTCATGCGATCGATATAAGGCCAACCTCCACTTTCTTCGATATCTCTCAATAGAGCATAAAGAGACTGACGATCCTCTGGCAACGAAGCTTGAAACAAGTTTTCTCGAATCTCGCGATGCGAATGCTCCAAAACTCGTAACAAAGCTAGTAGTGCGAGGGAATTTCCCTGATAGTTACTTGCTAGAGTCCGAATATCGGTGGCAATGGTTTGCAGTTTGGTCTGTAACTGACCGGAATTCATATCATTGTTGCCACAGTTCATGCCACACCTTCTAAATAGTAAAGAATTTAAATCGACTTTGGCGTTAGCTAGATAAACTCGCTCTCGCTCTATTCAGATTAAAGGCGACTCTTCCCGTGTACAATGCTTTTAAACAAGATCTGAGGCTCACTCATTCGGTGCCATCTCCAACAACTGCGCTCAGTCTAGTAGCAGTTGGGTGGGGGCGAATTTCCACCGAAATTATTTGTGTGACCAAATATAGCATGGGTCGATAGTGAATCGAGCTCCCTCTTGTTTATCTCTTGAGGGCAAAAACTGTTTCACTCCTGTTTACCTGACGCCCGATTCACGCATCACCCTAAAAAAAATTTTCAGATCGTGATTATTAGGAAATTGACGATTGAGGATGACCATGAGGTATCGCGCTATCATTGTTGCCTTCCTGGCTCTGTGCCTAGGGGTGTTAACGGCTTGTAGTGAGGGACCAGCGAGTGCAACTGATGCTCCGCTGACCTATGACCAGATTAGAGGCACCGGTTTAGCCAATAACTGCCCACAACTGGCAGAAACGACTCGCGGTTCTATTCCCATAGATACCAGCCAGCCCTATGTACTGACTGAACTTTGTTTACAGCCAACCACGTTTTTTGTCAAGGAAGAACCGGCTAATAAGCGACAAGAGGCAGAATTTGTTCCGGGTAAGTTATTGACACGGCTTACCTCTAGCATTGACCAAGTGCGCGGAACCTTAAAAGCTGATGCCAACGGAAGCTTGGTATTTACCGAGGAAGATGGCATCGATTTTCAGGCCATTACAGTCCAGTTACCTGGAGGCGAACGGGTACCGTTCCTGTTCACGATTAAAAATTTAGTCGCTAAGAGCCAGCCAGGTGTCGATAGTATCAATACGTCCACAGATTTTGAAGGCGAGTTTAAAGTTCCTTCCTACCGGGGAGCTGTTTTCCTCGATCCCAAGGGTCGGGGTGTTGCCGCTGGATACGATAATGCAGTCGCTCTGCCCCCCCAAGCTGATAAGGCAGATATAACCCGCGCCAATGTCAAGCGCGTACAAACTCTCGACGGTCATATTTCGCTACAGGTTGCGAAGGTAGATAGCAACACCGGTGAAATTGCTGGAACATTTGAGAGCGAACAACCTTCAGATACAGACTTGGGAGCTGATGAGCCAGAAGAAGTCAAAATTCGGGGGATTTTTTACGCTCGGATTGAACCCGCACAAGGGTAATTCGTTGTTCTCCTGGGTGAAGAATTCAGTTCGCATAGAGTGGATTTAGCGTCGCAAACTGTCAGAAAAAGGGGCAACTGCCCCTTTTTTTATTGAGTAGCTTGCTTAATACCAAACACTTCTGATAGACTTCTGTTTTTCCAAGAGCAAGAACAGCACTCGGCTAAAGAGCTGATTCTTGTCAGGACGTAAGTCCGTGAAATTACTGTTTCCCTTATCTTTAGCTAACTGATAATATTATTTAATTGTTGCCTGTCTACATCATTCGAGATTGGAAGCTGGCTCAAAGGCGATCGATCCGTTCATGGCTTAAGGGCAATAATCTAGTGGGTGCAAAAAAGCCTTGAAACTCCAATGTCTGTGTTCTAAATCACAGCAATAATTCTCAAAAAAACCCTCTATGGGAATTGAGAGTCTCTCATCAGACTGTGCTCTACCCCCAAATGATTGCTATGTCAATGACTGTCACCCACGAACTGAAACACCAGAGTCTGCGTCTACTGCGAGAGTACCAGCAGTTTGGTTCGCCTGAGATTCGCAATCAACTCGTTCATCTCAACTTCGGACTGGTTAGAAAAGAAGCCCATCATTGGGTTCATCAGTGTACCGAAAGCTACGAAGACTTACTTCAGGTTGGCTGTATTGGTTTAATTCGCGCAATTGAACGCTTTGACACGACTAAGGGAACGGCATTTAGTTCATTTGCCGTTCCCTACATTCGAGGCGAAATTCAGCACTATTTACGCGATCGCGGTTGTTCGGTTCGCATTCCACGACGCTGGCAGGCACTACGACAGCAGTCCGTGGAAATTACTCAAAATTTACGAGTTAAATTCAACCGTCAACCGACCGATTCAGAAATAGCGGTAGCGTTAGATATTTCCCTAGAGGAATGGCAAGAAATCAAGCTAGCCCATCAAAATCGCGAACCGCTGAGCTTAGATACCCCCGTGCGAGACGTAGAGGAAGGAACAACTAGCTTAGGCGAACTCGTACCCGATCCGCGATATCGGAGTTTTCAGCTAGCACAGGAAGATCGGATTCGCCTGCAACAAGCCTTGGCTAATCTGGAAAAGCGTACTCGCGAAGTTTTGGAATTTGTGTTTTTACACGACTTGACCCAAAAAGAAGTAGCAGAACGCATGGATATTAGTGTGGTAACCGTCTCCCGTCGCGTGAAAAAAGGGCTGGATGCCCTGAAAAAGTTAATGGCAGGGGGAGAACGCTGAAAGACCACTTTACCCGTAGTGGTTTAGTCGGTGAAGGAGCCGTAGTCTCGAAGTCGGGTCAGCGCAATAGTTCAGCGCAAACCAAACTAAGTATATTGGTAAGTAAGTGGGTGCATAAAAAGAGCTAATCCCTTCTCTGCACTTAGAGATAAAGGTTGGAGATGATAGCTTAGCTCGCTCCACAGATCGCAATGAAGTATAAAAAACTAGTTTGATGTACTCAGCGATCGACTGATTGATTTAATTGCCAATTGGGGTAATCTCTGAGATGTCTTCTGGTAAAACGTTGGGGGACCGGTCATGTGTCGAGTTTCACTAATTACGCTACTGGGTATGCTAACTCTGTTCATGGGAAGCTGTACCATTGGCGAGGACAATACCGAACAGGGGAGCCAAAGCACTCCAAGTCCAACCCCGGTTGCTTCCCCCATCACGCCAAAATCGTCTCCCGCAGCAACGCCTTTTGGCAATAAGCCTCCTCTAGTAGCCAAGCAAGCGCCAACGAGTAATGCAGCAGTGGCAGGATTGATTCCCTCCTTACCCGCTGGCGTGCGAGTCCAACAAATTCCTAAAGGGCGCAACGATCCATTCGCCGCCATTCAGGTACAGCCGGAAGTTACAGTGTCGCCGAATCCGCAGGCTGCATCTGAACCCACAACGAGACCTGTACCAGTCATTCCGCAGCTACCGCAACCTCCATCGAGCAGAGGTACGGCAACAACGAGATCCGCAACCCCGAGGACTAGGGGAAATGCATTGCCGTCACCTCGAACAGTAGCAAAGGCGAGAGCTGGCAATACAGCGAGACCGAAAGGTAGCGTCGCTTCAAGAGTTGGTACAAATTCAAGAGGTGGTACAAGTCCTGCCCAAGCGAAACCGGGCAGTATTCTTCCTGTTCCTGGTGGGGCAATCGCCACGGCTCCTCGCTTAATTCCCCAACTCCCTCAACTGCCCGAACCAACGCTGGCTAAATCAATTGAAGTGACAGGAGTGGTAGAAGTGGGCGGCCAGCCGAATGCCATTGTCAAAGTTCCGAATGAACCCAGTCGCTACGTGAGGGTAGGGCAACGGTTATCCAATGGGCAGGTGCTCGTTAAGCGGATTGAAATGAACCAGGGACCGAATCCCGTAGTGATTCTAGAGCAATACGGGGTTGAGGTAGCCAGACGAGTTGGGGAACCCGCAGAGGGAGGACCGCTAGGGTCGCCAACTGCCTCTCTGCCACCACCACCGCCCGTCAATAACAATACTGCACTTTAAGCGTGTTGATAGACCTGTAAAGTAGGGAATGTAGGGAATTAGAGCGTGCAGAAGAGAAGGTGGTAAACGAACCGTTTCGGTATCAAGTTCGTATTTCTGGGTTACCTCTAGCAGTGTATCGGGAAATCGCCGCTCATTTGCGGCAAGTGCAAGGAGTGGAGGCAGGTCTGACGCCTCAGACCTCCCAACAGTTTGATTACAAACAGAGTCAGGTGGGTAGCCTGTGGATCGCTCAAGCAGATGCTTGCGATCTAACAGGACGAGAACGAGTCAAGCAAATTTTGGAGTATTATCAAAACCGCTATGGTGCTTGGGAGGAAGACACTTCTCAGATAGTGCCGTTAAGTCTAGATTGAAAGCGGAAATTGAATGGGTTCAATTCAGGCATTACGAGGAACACGAGATATCCTGCCGGAAGAGGTTGGATATTGGCAGCAGGTAGAAGCGATCGCGCGGCAGATTCTCGACAGAGCGGCATATCAGGAAATTCGTTCCCCCATCTTTGAGCAGACGGAGTTGTTCGAGCGGGGCATTGGCGAGGCGACTGATGTTGTCGGCAAGGAAATGTATACCTTCCTAGACAAAGGAGAGCGGTCTGTCACCCTGCGCCCGGAAGGCACGGCTGGAGTTGTGCGAGCGTTTATCGAACACGGTCTGCACGCCCAAGGAGGCGTTCAGCGCCTTTGGTATACCGGACCGATGTTTCGCTACGAACGCCCGCAGGCAGGACGTCAGCGGCAGTTTCATCAACTGGGAGTAGAGGTGATTGGTAGTGCCGATCCGCGAGCTGATGTCGAAGCGATCGCGATCGCAACTGATATCCTGCAAACGTTGGGCTTAAAGAACCTGCATTTAGACCTAAACTCAGTTGGGAATCGAGAAGATCGGCAGCAATACCGAGACGCCTTGATCGATTATCTGATGCCCTATAAAGAGGAGTTAGACCCAGACTCTCAAGATCGTCTAACCCGCAATCCCCTAAGGATTTTGGATAGCAAAGACCAAAGGACGCAAGAGATTGCTCAAGGCTCTCCTAGCATTTTGGACTATCTCGGTTCGGACTCCCAGCGTCACTTTGAACAGGTGCAGCAACTGTTAACCGATCTAGACATTCGCTACCAACTCAATCCTCGCTTGGTTCGAGGTTTGGACTACTACACGCACACCGCTTTTGAAATTATCTCGGATGATTTGGGAGCGCAGGCAACAGTCTGTGGTGGCGGTCGCTACGATGGGCTAGTTGAGGAATTAGGAGGTATCCCGACACCAGCAGTCGGTTGGGCAATTGGTCTAGAACGACTGATAATTCTACTGCAACAACTTTCGCAAGCCTCTCAGAAGGGACTAGATTTTTATGTAGTATCGAGAGGCGAACAGGCTGAGGCACAATCGCTAAAGCTGGCTCACCAGTTGCGTCAAGCTGGGTTTAGCGTTGAATTAGACCTCAGCGGCAGTGCCTTTAAAAAACAATTTGCACGGGCAGACCGCAGTGGTGCCGTAGCTTGTTTGATTTTGGGAGATGAGGAGGCTCAAAGTCAAACCGTAAAGCTGAAGTGGATGGCGTCGAAAGAACAAAGCGCGATCGCACAAGCTGACTTGTTGGAAAAAGCAGACGAGCTGCAACACCAAATCGAGAGTCTCAAGTAGAAACGATGTATCGATCGTTAGTTGTTAGTTAGCGAGCTTCTAGGCAGACATTAAACTTAAGAAATTAATTGGCAATAGGGACGATGAGACTCTAGACGGCAGCACTGTCAGCAGTCCAAACTAATGGCTAATAGAAAAATCGCTAATAAAAAAATCGCTAACAACTATGGAATATTGGGAATTTCTACTCCAGAAAGAGGGTGAGCGCTCTTGGCGACCGATCAAACTGTCCAAGATGGAAATCGATGCCGGTCGATATCGAGTCGTCAGTCATTCATCCCGGCTCAACACGGATGTAGAAATTTGCGTAACTCATACCAGCACCGATGAAGTCCCACTGAAGCGACGCTCTCAAAAGCGATCGCGCCGCACCAACTCAGAAGGGTTAATGGTGGTTATTCCCTTCACCTACCTCAAGCCAGGTTTGTGGGAACTGCGCTGCTGTGGCGATATTATGTCCGATTTTCTGGGCAAATCCTGGCAGCACTCAGTTCAACTAAATGTCTTATCACAAGCAACAGCAGCGCTACCCGAGGGTGAAGAGGGCCCGCCAGTGGTAGAGGTGACAGCAACAGAAGCTCAGGAAAGTGTTAGCGAATCCTTATCCTTCAGTTCACCGCACCAAGGAGTCATTGAACTTCCCTCGACAGACACCGAGGCAGTTCCTCTGACACCGCTAGCGCAAACAGAAGCAGTTTCTGGGGATGGGGACTCTGAAGAGGAGCAACAAAGCGATTTACGCTCGGCTCAACAGGTTAACTCACCTGAACAGGCTCCATTCGTATTACAGGATGAGGTCATCTCTGAGAGTCAAACGCAGCAGGAGGAGCACGAAACAGTTTTAGAGGAGGTGTGGTCAAAACCAGTTGGCGACAAAGGGGACAATGGGGACACTTCCTCCCAACCAACGACTGATGGCCCTACTCTTCCAGAGCTGGAGGTTAGCCCAATCGATTGCGAAACCGAGCAACAACCCGAACTCTCAACAACCCCTCCACCGTTATACGTTCCTGCACCCTCCTATGAAATTCCATCCTGGGAAGCTCCACCAGTTCTAGAACGGTCTAATCCTAATGCTGATGAAGTGGAACCCTTGCCTGCTACTTCAGTAGACTTCAGTGTCCCTCTCGCACTAACTGAATCAGACGAAACTCAAAACGCGATCGCGCACAGCACCCCTGAGGAACTCGCCAGCAACCTCATGGAGAGAGCAATACCGACTAATCCCATCTTGGATGAATCGCTACAAATGCTGGAGCAGGTGCTCCAACAGGTGCTCGATCCAGTCTTGCAAGAGTTGGAGCAACCTGAAGCCTCAAACTCACAGTTTTTAGAACTACTTGAGCCAGAACGAGCTTTAGAGTCAGAACCTTACGAGCAAGGATTTATATTAACCCTGAGCGAGGACTCCTTAATCGCAAGGCGGGGCGAACCCTTCACGATTAATGGGCAAGTAGATGTGGGAGAAAGCGATCGCGAAACCACTCCTAATTCGTCAAATTCCGTTTTCCGAGGAAGCCTGCGCTACGTGCTGCGCGAACCTCAAACCTCGCAAATCCTCTTAGATATTCAGCAGCCTATAGCAGAACAGTCGCTGCCGTTATCATTTAGCCACACCTTAGAGATTCCCTCCAACTGCAATACCCGTTTAATTTTGGCCAAAGCTACCCTTTACAGCTCAACCGAAGCTGCTTTGGCTAGCCAATCGTTTAGCATCACCATCGATTTAGACGAGTTATTGGGAGCCATTATTCCAGGAACTGAGCTGATGCCTGTGGCAAAAGTGCAGATACCCACCAATTATCCCGTTGATGCCCTGGCGTTACTAGAACCGCAAGAAGAGCGACCAGAAGTGGCTTTGCCGCCTGTGAATCAGGCATCGCTTGACCTGGTAGATCTCTCGCAAAACCCTCAGCCCTTCCAATTACAACCCGCGTACCGGCAACCTCTACCGCCGCAAATTTATCAACCGGCTACTCCCTCACCCAAAGGGGCAAAATCCCTTCAGCTACCGAACCTGCCCAAGATACAGCCGGTTGTGGCCACTCCGCAATCTGAGGCGATACCCGATACGGCTAACGGACTTAATCACGATGCAGTAGAGCCGGATGATGCTGTAGTGCAAGGGCGTGCCAATGGTTTTTCTCCGGAAATTGACGATCGCGAACCAGCAGACACGGCGGAACTGACAACACCAGAGTTACATACCCAGGCAGCAGAGGAATGGGAGGAGGCTACTGTATCGAACGATCCAGTGGAAGTGGATGAGGCTTTATTGGGTATCTTGGCTGCAATTGAAGAGTTTGACGATTCGATGTCAGTGACAGGCTTGAATCGCTCAGACGCGATCGCCTTTGGCAGCACACAGAATAGGTTCACCTCCAGGGCTGAGTCAAGCCAACGCGAAACTTTTGAGCCTTCACAATTAACGACAGATTCTCAGCTAGATATATCCGAGGCTTCGGAAGTAGAGACTGCCGAGCCAACTGTCCCTGATTCTCCGTTGAGTGAGACAGAGGCAATCGCCGACCAAACTGTATCAGAAGTAGAAAATCCCTCTAGCGAAAATTCCATTACCGAGCCGGTTGTCAACGATTCAACTCCCCTAGACAATGCCTTCCCAGCTTCAAACATACAAGAACGTTTTTGGACGCGGCTCAATTCGCTGGCAACCGATACACACTCTACGACATGGCTGTGGCCGGATCTATCTCCTTCTAACGAGTCAGAAGAGGTGGAGGACTTTACAGAAGAAGCACTCAATCCCGATCTACTCAATGATTTTGATGAGTCGATTTGGGCAGAAGAGAGTGAGGAGTTTGGCAGTGCGATCGCATTTTCTAGGGAACGGAACGGGAACGGAGCGGCTCAAGAAGAAATAGCACAAAGCGCACCGATCGATCGTCAACCACCAGATGAGGAAATCTCTCCACCACACGAGGCAACTCCTGAGCAATCCCCGTTGGAGGAGAATACCACTCCTGACTGGACAGCTCAAGAATTTGTCGTAGAAGACCAAGAATTCGTTGTAGAAGAGGACGAAGAGCAGCCAGTACCAGCACTGCAACAACTGGAGATGCCACCTCAACCTCAGCTTGTTCAACCTCAGCCTGTACCAACGGTTGAGCCTGTCCGAGCGCCTAGCTACTCACCCGAACCCAGAATTCTCTTGCCAAGAGAGTCTGAGAAGCCCCTCCCCGAACCAAAACTCTTAGTTCCCGCGAACGAGCTGGCAGCGGGAGAAACGGTAACAGTTCGCGTTCAATTACCGCCTCATCCAGTTCGTCTCTATGTCAAGTTGTGGGTTCAAGATCGACAAAGCCGCTCTCTGTTGGATGGTCCGCGTTGGTTAGTCGATTTTATCCCGGATCGCTCGGGAGAACAGGAGGCGCTGACTCAGTTGCTTGTACCGTTTGGTAGTGCGGAAATTCGATTTGAAGCAATCGCGGTTGATGTCGATACTCAACGGGAAAGCCGCAAAGTGTCAGTTGACTGTGTGGTCGTTCCTCCGGACTTGCAAGACTTTTCGTTAGATGAGTTTTGAGACTTAACTCGAAAGGATCTAACCTCTAGTCCCTAGTCCTTAGCTCCCATTCAATGATGACGCAGACAACTGTAGAGGAACTCGGTAGCATTCTAGTTTTTGCGGCTCTCAAACCATCTGAACTGGAACAGTTACAACCGGCAACTCGCGTGCAAAACTACCAGCCAGGAGAAATTGTCATGCAGGAGGGAGATTGTCTTCCTGCCAAGCTGTATGTCCTACTCAAGGGTGCTTTACGAGTCACCAAGACAGCCGCAACAGGTAAGGAAACGATTTTACGCACCTTATTATCGGGGGAAATCTTTGCGGCACCAGCACTTTTTGGTGATGGGATCGCTCCAGCTACAGTTACTGCCGAGAGCTATTCCCAGATACTGACCATTGAACGAGAGGCTCTAATTGAGGCAATTCGTCAAACCCCGGAGATTGCCTTACGCATCCTCAGCGTTTTTAATCAACGGCTCCAACAACTGCATGACACGGTACATGGATTAGTCTCGGAGCGAGCGATCGTGCGTTTGGCTCAGTTCATTCAGTATTTTGCTGCTCAATACGGTACAGAGTCGAGTCCAAACGGTCAACGATTAAACGTTAAACTGTCTTACTATCAAATCGCTCGCAGTATTGGGATTACCTACGAAGAGTGCGTGCGACTGTTCAGAAGTATCCAATCCGTGGTGTCCTACAGTCGCGGTGGCAAGATTACGCTGCTTGACCCGAAAGCTTTGGATGCGATCGCTTCTGGCACCGTTCAAGAATAACTGGCTCTCGCCTGAAACATCTCTTCTAGGTTTTGCTTTCCACTCTCAGCAATTCATTCAAGGCTTCTTCATGTCGAGGAACCACAGGCGGTACGACAGGGAGCGGTTGATGCATTTGAATGAGCTGCGTGAGAGTTTTCTTCAATTGGGTACGAGGTACGATCGCATCAACAAAACCGTGCTGTAGCAGATACTCTGAGGTTTGAAAATCGTCTGGAAGCTTCTCTCTGAGGGTTTGCTCGATCACCCGGCGTCCAGCAAAACCAATGGTTGCCTTCGGTTCTGCCAAAATAATGTCTCCTAACATGGCAAAGCTCGCCGTGACGCCGCCCGTGGTGGGATGAGTCAACACCGGAATGTACAGCAGTCTGGCCTCGCGATGACGTTCTAGTGCCCCTGAGATTTTTGCCATTTGCATGAGACTGAGCATGCCTTCTTGCATCCTCGCCCCACCAGAGGCACAAATGATAACAAGGGGAAGGCGTCGCACTGTCGCATGCTCGATGAGGCGGGTCAGTTTTTCACCCACCACAGAACCCATACTGCCACCCATAAAACGGAAGTCCATCACACCCAAGGCGACGGGCAAACCTTCCAACTGACCCGAACCCGTTTGTACTGCGTCAGTCAACCGAGTTTTTTCTTGGGTTTCGCGCAAGCGATCGCTATACTGTTTGCGATCGCGAAATTTTAGGGGATCGGTCGGACGCAAATGCTCGTCCAGGGGCACCCAAGTGTTGGCATCAATTAGCTGCCGAATGCGTTCGTCACTGAATACTCGCCAGTGATGATGGCACTCCAGGCAGACCATTTGATTAGCGCGCAGATCTTTGGTGTAAGCTAGAACCCCGCACGCTTCACACTTCGTCCACAATCCATCCGCAATCTCCCGCTCCTGCCGTTGTTCGTTAGCCGGTTCTGATTTTCGTCGATTTGCAAACCAATCAAATAGAGACATGAAAATTTTTTATTCCTTACTTGTTATCTGATGCCCCTGCCTGCTCTTCTTCAGGAGAACTTAACAGGAGTAACGCTGTCCATTGGTCTTGAGGACGAACTTGCAAAGCTGCGGGACTACCCGCACCAAAATAAGAAGTTATCCCCGTGTCCAGAATTCGACAGGGGATATCATGAGCTGCTAGTACCTGCTGCATTAGCTCGGCCTCCCAGCGAGCATTTGTCGTTCTTAGGGTGATCCAAGACACAGGTTAATCTTATCAAGACGTAGTTTTTGGGTAAATCATACAGGGAATTGGAGATCGAGGTTGAAGGTCGCAAAGCCGGTTTAAAGTTAGAACGGATAACTGACCAACCCTTTTAATTCAAGGGGAAAAATAATCGCAGGTAGGTTGATAGAATAGCCTCACCCAAAAAAACAGTCAATCCTGCCCCTAACGCAAGAAAGGGGCCAAAGGGCATAGGCTGTCGTCGATCGAGCCAGCCCAATGCGATCGCGCCTCCACCAGCAAACGCTCCCACGGCACAAGCAATAAAACCACTCAATAGCAGGTACTTCCATCCCAACCAAGCTCCCATCATGGCTGCTAGTTTGGCATCCCCTCCCCCCATCGCCACTTGTCCCAAAAGCATTGAGCCTGCATGACCGATAATGTCAAATAACCAAAGACCTACAACTGCACCAAAAATCCCAGTTTTCAGCCCAATAGAGAGGTCTGCCAGTTGAGACGCCTGCAAAAAACCGACAGTTCCTTGAAACACTAAACCCACAATCAATCCTGACTGAGTTAGCGGGTTAGGTAAGGTCATTGTATCTAGGTCGATGAGCGAGAGAACCAATAACCAGCTCAAAAAAGCCCAGTAACCTAAAGTTTGTATGCTCAATCCATAGTTCCAGAAAACCAGCAAAAACAGTATTCCTGTGACTCCCTCGATTAAGGGATAACGTACAGAAATCCGGCTTTTACAATGGCGACAACGCCCCTTTAGCCATAACCACCCTAATATAGGGATATTTTCCCGCTTTCCTAACTGATGCAAGCAATGAGGACAGCGAGAAGGGGGCCACAGAATTGATAAATTCGCTGGCACGCGATATACCACGACATTCAGGAAGCTACCAAATGACGCCCCCACAGCCAAGACAAGGAAAGAAGTCACTCCGGTTAGCAGAGCTTCCATAGCAGTTTGTTGTTTGTTGTTTGACGATCGCCAACAACTAATAACTCATAACTTAATAACTAATAACTAAAAGCTTAATAAATCTCTGCCTCCAGTTGGCTAAATGGCACAAAGTATTCTTGTGGCAAAAGAATAACTTTGCTCCTAAAAATCAGCTTTCCGCGATAAGTATAGCGATCGATCGCTACGCCATAAGGACGCTGTTGTTGGTCTGGATGAACCTCGTAATAAGTCCGATAGATCTGCCGAGCTGCTCTCAGTAAAGCAGGGTCTAACAACACCGGCAGACCCATCGGCTGCTCTGCATAATCTGCATAGTTTGGATCGGTGTAGCTGCGCTCGGCGTAGCCCCGCTCAGCATAGTTTGGATCGGTATAGCTGCGCTCGGCGTAGCCCCGCTCAGCATACTTTGAATCGGTGTAGTTGCGATCCTCGTAGCTCCGATCGACGTAGTTTCCTTGCCCTTGCCATTGCTGTGATGTATAAACCACCCGCCTACCCCTATTGTTTAAGCTCGACTTTAATCCACCAGCGCCATTACAGCAAGAGGCGATGGGGTGTAGAATACTACATTACTCAGATTCAAGCCGCTTGAGAGCCTGAATCAGGGCTTCTCCCATTGCACGGCAGCCTAATAGGTTCATCCCTGGCGACATAATATCCCCCGTGCGATCGCCTTTGTCCAACACCTGTTGCACTGCCTGCTCGATGCGATCAGCTGCTGTAGGTTGGTTTAAGCCATAGCGTAGCATCATTGCTGCACTCAGTGCCTCAGCTAAAGGATTAGCTTTATCTTGACCAGCAATGTCGGGGGCCGAACCGTGAACGGGTTCAAAGACACCTGGTCCCTTTTCGCCTAAACTGGCAGAAGGTAACATGCCAATGCTGCCAGTCAGCATAGCGGCAGCATCAGAAAGGATGTCTCCAAAGAGATTGCTAGTCACGATTGTGTCAAACTGCTTGGGGGCTCTCACAAGCTGCATGGCAGCATTATCAACATACAGGTGAGATAGCTCAACATCCGGATACTCCGAGGCTAACTGAGTAATGCGATCGCGCCAGAACTGCGACACTTCCAGCACGTTGGACTTATCCACCGAGCAGAGTTTTCCACGACGTTTGCGAGCTGTTTCAAACGCCACCCGCCCAATTCGGTCAATCTCGGATTCCGTGTAAGCCATCGTATTGACGCCTCGTTTCTCACCCGTTTCCGTGGTAAAGATACCTCTGGGTTGACCGAAGTAGATGCCGCCAGTCAGTTCGCGCACGACCATAATATCAACCCCTTCCACAACATCCCGTTTCAAAGGCGAGGCATCAATCAGCTGAGGTAATATAATCGCCGGTCGCAGATTGGCAAATAAACCTAGACCCGCTCTTAATCCCAGCAGTCCCGTTTCTGGGCGTAAATGACGGGGGAGCGTATCCCATTTGTAACCCCCAATCGCCGCTAGCAAGACCGCATCGCTATTGCGACACTTTTCTAAAGTATCAGCCGGGAGGGGTTCACCAGTCGCATCAATTGCTGCACCGCCAAGCAGCGCTTCGGTGAATTCAAAATTGATGTCGAGTTGCTCCCCAATAACGTTCAAGACATCTACCGCGACTGCCATGATTTCGGGACCAATACCATCGCCGGGGAGTAGGGTAATGCGGTAAGACTGGCTCATTGTGCGTTTTAGCTAGGTTAAGTGTTTAAACGGTGGAGGAAATTTTTGCCGATTAAATATCATACCTAGCAAATGTACAGATTGCGATTTAACTCGATCGCAGCTCTCTACCCCACTCAACTCAGTCGTGGATCACTTTTGCGAGAGACTCGACGACTAGGATACACAGCCCAAACCTGGAAGTTTTTCCCTAGACCTACTCCTACTCCCTAATTCCCGCTGTCAAGACAGGTCTACTATCAGCGGAGTTATTCTGGTTTATGCTTTGTGGGGACTCCAGAGTAGTGATGCGATTTTGCAAGGACGCGATCGCCTGACCCTGTTTATCTACTAGTTTTGGAATAATGTTAAATCGACTGAGCACGTTTTCCACCTTAGCCATCCGGCGCTCTAGCACTGTTACACTTTGGCTCAGTTGACTAGTTTGTCCAGTTAGAGGCTCGACGCTCCCCAGTAAGTTCTCCACCTCACTCATCCGGCTGCCTACAGCCGTTACCATTTGGTTACATTGACCGATTTGTCCGGTCATGGGTTCGATGCTTCCCAGTAAACTCTCTACCTTACCCATCCGGCTCTCTAGCACTGTTACACTTTTGCTAAATTGGCTGATTTGACCGGTCAGGGACTCCACGCTTCCTAGTAAATTTTCCAGCTTAGCCATCCGGCTTTCTAGGGTAGTCATTACCTGACTCGATTGAGCCACTTGTTCGGTTGAAGGGCGCTCGCTTTCCAGCAATTCCTCCATAGCGACTATGCGGCTTTCTAGAGCAATCATTGCTTGACTACGCTGGGATAATTGTTCAATCAAGCTATTAACTTTTGGCAACAATTGCTCTATACCAGCTATGGGGTTGGCTACCGGAGGTTGAGGGTTGGCTACCGGAGCTTGCACTGGATGAACTTGAGGGTTTTTTTTAGACTCTAAACCCTGCTTAACCAAAGTGATAAGCCAATAAGCTACAGCCGTTATCGCTTCTTCTACTAGGGCTTGCATCACTGTAGAAAAAGCCCGCTTGTTTGAATTGTTTTCAGCGTTTGGCTCGTTTGGGACTTGTTGAGAATTTTGGGATTCTTTCATGCCAAAAAGCCTTTGTAACCACCCCATAGTTATGTACCCAAAAATCAGAATATTAAGTAGTACTAGAGCCGATTTATAAAGAATTGTTATTTATTTTTCGATTACTTGCATCAATCTTAGGACGGAATACAACTTGCAATTTTAAACTTTTCGTAAGTAATGCCCACAAAGCAAAACCGCCGACGCGATCGCCAGTCGGTCATAAGGTTAACTAAATTCCTGATTCTGAAATAGGTCTAAATCTCCCAGTTCTTCATAGCTGGCACAAGGTTAGTAGGAGTATAAATACTATTTCAATTAATGAATGAAGAGTTTTTCATCATTCATCAATTTCATCGGTCGCTACTGAAGTGTTGGCTTTTCACGGCTAGTTTACTCAACAGCTTGTTCGTCTTCTACTGGAACTAAAAGGTAGGCTCTCTGCTTCTCAGGTGCCTTGACACTCTGATTAGTAGAAGTAGACCGCTTAACATCCTCAGCTGCATCCTTGACAGCGCCCACTGTACCTTTTACCGTGTCGTTAACATCTACAGCTGTACCCTTGACGGCGTCTACTGTACTGTTGACCGTGTCGTTAACACCCGCAGCCGCTTCCTTAACCGACTCCCCTACATCTTTAACCGTGTGATTAACACCCGTAGCAACATTCTTAACCGCGTCCCCTACATCTTTAACCGTGTCGTTAACACCTACAGCGGCTCTCTTAACGGTTTCTCCTACACCTTTTACAGTTTGGTTAACCCTCTCCGCTGTTCCCTTATTAGTCAAAGCGCCTGCTATTGCGCCCAAACTAGCACCAATGAGCGCGCCAATTGCTACTTTAGCTAATAGTCCATTAGTCCTGGCAGCCCCTGCTGAATAATTATCCGATTGACTCGGAAGCTGTTCAACCTTAATTTCATAATCACTATCTAAATTTGGATCTACATCTAAAACCTGGTTGTTTTCACTCATGATAATCGTCCTTTATTCGCATGTCATTAGCATGGAGGAAAGTTGTAGTTAGACATCCTTTATTTTATTTAATTGACAAAGCCAAAATAAATAATTAAATGCCTAACTTATATTTATTGGTTTTGTTAAAGGCAGTCATAAACTTAACAAGGATAATGTTTATATTCCTCAAGAAAGTAGGCAACGCTTATCCTTATATATTTATGACTACCTTATTGCGTTTATCTCGGCTATGAGTCAAGCGATGTCTCACAACAAAGGGTGAGAAGTGGTTACAGTATTTTATTTTTCTCGATAAAGTTAGAACCTTGGCACTCAAGAGCTAGCTCTGCCCGACTGATTTTATCTTCGACTTCAACTTTACGAATGCAGAAATCTTTACAGGTTAAAGTTAGCTTCTGAGTCAGTAGTCTCGTTGTAACTTTCCATCCCAGTAGCTTGCCCTTCATTGAAGTTCGCTGTACCAGGGTCTACATCCATGTTTGGATCGATAAGAAGCCGCTCCTTCTCAATTGGTGCTGAAATGTCAGCTGTCTGGGGCTCGACGTAGCCCGTATTGCTGAACTCACCAGTAGTGGACTGATTCGTACCTACAACTGAGCGATCTTCATATCCCTTGAAGCTTTGCTGCTCGGATTGCTTGACATCCTGAGCTACACTCTGTACGGCATCGAGTGTACCTAGTGTAGTTTGCTTAGTACCCTCAGCTGTATTTTTTACAGCGTCGGTTACACCTACTGCAGATTGCTTGGCATTCTCAGCTGTATTTTTTACGGCGTCAGCTACACCTACTGCAGATTGCTTGGCATTCTCAGCTATACCCTTTACTGCGTCCGAGGCAGCTTCGACAGCTGGCTTGAGAGTTTCAGCGGAACCCTTTACTACATCTGATGCACTACCTACTACAGCGTGGCTTACACCCTCACCGACACTCTTTACTGCCTCACCTAAACCTTTTGCAGCTTGGTTAACACCTCCAGCTACAGTTTTTAGCGCTTCCCCTACACCTTTTACAGCGTGGTTAACACCCTCAGCTGTTCTCTTGCCAGCCAAAGCCCCAGCTAATGTACCTAACGTAGCGCCAACAAGTCCTCCTATCAGTGCTCTAGTTAGCGCAGGATTCATTCCTGTGCCGACTGAAGCCGAAGCTGAAGAATTGCTGACTGAAGTTGAAGAATTGCCTACTGAAGCTGAAGCATCATTTAACTGATGGCTCATGGTGGGCTGATTTACTTCTGTTGCTAACCCAGCATCTGTGCTTGTGCTTGTTGTAGAAGCATAGGGTTGCTCGGTCGGAAGGGGGTTAGCATTTTCGTTACGCTTATTCCACACCTGCTGATTTTCAGTCACAATAGATGTCTCCTTTGTTCCAAGACGGCTTAATTTCCATCTGGGGTAGATTTAATTGTTATCTACGGCCAATTTAACGTTCGCACCTAAGGATTTAACCGATCTAAAGGTAGGTCTGGAAAACGCCATACTCAGTCTGTAGTTATAGATTTCAGGATGCTTGGAACCAAAACTATCTTCAAATTCTGTTGAAGTTTTTGCAACAGCTCCTATCAGACGTGGTAGACCAAGGCTAGGATTCTGTTAATTCAATACTTCGGTTAGTTTTTCCCACAGGCAAAGCGTAACCCTGGAGGTGTTGATAGTTCGTTGCCCACTAAAGCTTATAGCCCTCATTGTTTCGTTTGTCAGTGTCTTAATGTTTGAATGCTGTCCGGAGTATTGTTGATTACAACTAGTATTTACAAGCAGCAGCTCTTTTGAGTCAGAGCGGGTGCATAAGGAAAGCTGCTCTAGCGATAAAAAAATAATTGGCTATCTCGCCCCAGTGCACTTATGACAAAAGAATTGGCAATTTCCACCGTTGGACTCACTAAGCAATTTGACCGGCACATTGCCGTTCACGATGTCGAACTACAGGTAGCGGCAGGTGAAGTCTACGGATTAATCGGACCGAACGGTGCCGGTAAAACAACCCTGATTCGGATGTTAGCAGCAGCGGAGGAACCTACCACTGGCGAAATTTATATTAATGGCGATCGCTTATTGCGCGATGAGAGCAATCCCACGCTGAAGCGGCGCTTGGGCTATTTGCCGGACGATTTCCCGCTCTATGACGACTTAACCGTCTGGGACTACCTGGACTATTTTGCACGCTTGTATCGCTTGCGAGAGCCACGACGCACTCAACGACTGCGGGAAGTCTTAGAACTTGTACAACTGACCAATAAGCGCAATAGTTCGATCTCTACGCTCTCGCGCGGGATGAAACAGCGTCTCAGTCTTGCCCGTACCATTATTCACGAGCCAATTCTGCTCCTGTTAGATGAACCCGTTTCCGGACTCGACCCGATTGCCAGGATGCAGTTTCGCGAAATTATCAAAATTTTGCAAGAAGCGGGAATGACCATTCTTATTTCATCCCACGTCCTCAGCGACTTAGCCGAGCTGTGTACGTCCGTTGGGATTATGGAATTGGGTTATCTGGTAGAAAGTTCGTCCCTACAAGAACTTTACCAGCGCCTCAGCCGTCAAGAAATTTTTCTGTCTACATTGGGTAGCCTAGAGGCACTAGCGTCGGAACTGAAAAACCATCGGTTGGTCGAAGATTGTCAAATCTTACCGCAGAAAAATAGCGTGAAAGTCCACTTTTCTGGCAAGTCAGAGGATTGCGCGGAGTTGTTGCGATCGCTAATTGCTGCCGGTATTCCCCTCACTGAGTTCCACTGTACCCAAGAAGACTTAGAAACTATCTTCCTCAAGCTGGGACACCAGCAAGCGTCATAACACTACGAGTTCTGAGTTCATTCAACACTTCTTCACACGAGAAAAATTACCCATGGGACTGACACGGCTAGACCGACTGGGCGAGTGGAATCCACAGCTATTTCGGGAACTCAAAGGTCAACTCAAACGCCGCAACGTTTACCTCGTTGTTGCTAGCTCCTTACTGCCTCAATTGTTTATCGTCGTCATGTTCGAGCACCTAGTGGGGGATATGCCGTGGCAAGCTACGTTCAAACTTCTCAACTGGCTGTTGCCTTTACTTTTACTATTTTGTGGGGTTTACCTACTGATTAGCAATTTGGGTAACGAACAGCATCGAGGCACTCTAAATTTTATCCGTTTGAGTCCGCAGTCTAGCCAAAGCATTCTCAGTGGGAAACTGCTGGGAGTCCCTGCCCTACTTTACCTAGGCATCGCTCTAGCCATTCCCTTACATGGAGTAGCTGGGTTAGCAACAGGGGTGCCCTTGGGTTGGCTTCTGGGAGTGTATCTTCTCTGGGCAGCGGGTTGCGTTTTGTGCTACAGCGCCGCTCTTTTGATAACATTGCTCAACCGTTCTCCAGGGGGAGTTCAGGCTCAAGCTTGGGCAGGCAGCTTCTTAAGTGCGTTGTTCGGATTATTTTACATTGGTGCGATCGATTCGAGCTTTGATACTTACCAGTCAGGCTTTGGATTAGGAAACTGGCAGTGGTTCTTGTTGCCCCTTAGCGATCGAGCAGGACTGGTTTGCGCTTGGACGCTCATCACGTTAAGTGTAGGGACATACTGGATCTGGCAAGCCGCGAATCGTCTTTTCTGTAACCCAAACGCTACGTTGGTGAGCAAGCGACAAAGTTATTGGTTAGTGGGGAGCATCCAAGTTTGGCTTTTGGGGTTTGCTGTACCAGAACTGCACGCCGATCCTTCAGATGTGAGGTTCTTGATCGGTAGTTGCTTTCTATTTTTTTTCAATCCTATAGGGTTCTTGGTGCTGAGCATGGCTTTGTCTCCTCACCGTCAAGCCTGCACCGAATGGGTTCGCTATCGCCATCAAAACCGTTCTACTCAAAAGGGTTTGGTTAAACGCTCCTTGGTACAGGATTTGATTTCGGGTGAAAAAAGTTCTGCTTTAGTCGCGATCGCGATTAACCTACTCATTACAACGGCTATTTGGGTACCCTGGATTTTGCTGTGGGGTGACGAGACTTCCCCCCAAATGATTAAAACTCAACATGTGCTCTTGGGTTGGCTTCTGACCATGACTTCAACATTGCTCTATGCAGCTCTGATCGAACTCATGGTGTTCGTAAAGGCATTACGGTGGCTCGTTGGGATTGCCCTCACTGGGGTGGCGCTGCTAGTCTTGCAGCTGGTTCTGGCAAGCGTGCTGGGAATAGTGTCATTGAACATGCCTTTACTCTGGGTATTGTCACCCGTGCCAGCCATTGCTGTTGCCTTTTCCCCCACTACAACGATTTTTCTGGCTTGGTTGGCTCAAGTGGCTATCCTAGGAGTGTTCACTCTTGGGCTCGTGCGACAACTCCACAAGGCTGGTGAGTCTACCTCGAAAGCTCTGTTGGCAGGGCGTTAAGTTTCATGCATAAGTAGTCTGAACTCGGAAGCTTCAACGAATTCAAACTCAACGTTTTTTAATCGAGAAAACAGCTATGACCATATCTTGGATCGACCAACTGGGTGAATGGAATCCCCAGCTAGTTCGAGAAATTAAAGGGCGTTTTAAACCCCGCAACATCTCGATCGCTGTAGCAACGTCTCTCGTAGGTCAGTTACTCGTGCTGATGAGTTTCGCGGGTCAGCTACCCGTTGCTGATGAGCGGCGCAGAATTGTTCAAGAGGCTATTTACAGCCGATATTGCACGGGCGTTCGCCAAGAGTATTCCTCAGAACTCATCTGCATCTCCGATAACTTAGGGAGTTTTGTCATCAATTGGCAGCTGTGGTGGAAAGACGTGTTCGCTTGGCTGAGTATTATCGGCATCTTCACCCTTCTGCTAGTCGGCGTCTATATGCTAATTAGCGACCTCTCGAAAGAAGAACAACGGGGGACGCTAAACTTTATTCGTCTCTCTCCTCAGCCCAGCCAAACTATCCTGTTGGGCAAAATGCTAGGAGTGCCAGTTCTGCTTTATCTGGTAGGTCTTTTGGCTTTGCCCTTGAATTTGGTGTCGGGACTAGCTGGTCAGATTTCCATCAGTGTGATTCTCGGCTTTTATGCAGTTCTTGCTACCAGTTGCTTGTTCTTCTACAGTTTGGCATTGCTCTTTGGCTTAGCGATCGCTCATCGCTTAGGAGGATTTCAAGCTTGGTTGGGTAGCGGTGTGGTTCTGATGTTTCTATGGGTCACGACCGCGATGACACTCAGTCCTGGAAATATCATTACTCATTATCCCGCAGACTGGGTAACGTTGTTTAGTCCGCTAGTAGTTCTCGATTACCTGCGACTCGAAACCAACTTTCTCAACAACACTGCCAGTTATGACCTACAAGATTTGAGATGGTATTATCTGCCAGTCAGCGCTAGTGTCTGGAGTGCTATTGGCTTCATGCTCCTGAACTATGGCGTGTGGACTTACTGGATTTGGCAAGGTTTGAAGCGCTGCTTCCACAACCCCACTGCGACTTTACTCAGCAAGCAACAGAGTTACTGGTTAACCGCTACGTTTGAAGCAGTAATTCTAGGATTTGCTCTCAATCCTGACGTCACGAGTTGGAGAAGTTACTCAAAAGGTCTGTTTGAGAATTTCCAGATGCTGCTGGTGTTCAACCTGATGCTGTTCTTATGCTTAATCGTTGTACTGAGTCCGCACCGACAAGCGATGCAGGATTGGGCGCGTTATCGGCATCAGATGCGCTCTACTCGAAAAAAAGGCATCATGTCGGATTTGATTTGGGGTGAAAAGAGTCCTTCAGTGGTGGCTATAGGGTTGAATCTCGCGATCGCATCTGTCATGTTGCTCACCTGGATTGTATTCTGGCCTGAGAATGAATACCAAATACCAGCGCTTTCGGGACTGTTGTTGAATTGCAGTGTCATTTTTATCTACGCGGTAGTAGCTCAGTTAATGCTGTTTATGAAAGCGCAAAAGCGAGTAGTCTGGGCAGCCATCACAGTGGGATCGTTGGTTGTCTTACCCCCAGTAATTTTGGGCTTGCTGTCGATCGCACCCACTGAATCTGAACATGCTCTAGCCTGGATGTTTTCAGCATTTCCCTGGGCAGTTGTAGAGAACGCGACGGGGATGAGTGTTTTTCTCGCGATTATCGGTCAGTCGCTGATAACGGGATTGTTGACCCTACAACTAACGCGACAACTGCAAAAAGCAGGTGAGTCTTCGACAAAAGCACTGCTATCAGGGCGCTCTTCAGCGATCGCTCGGTAGGGAACTTGTTCTGTTAACAGAATTTCTCATTAACCCCCTGACTGGGGGTTTTTCTTTCGCCTGGGCGTTCAGCTATGGCGAAAATCAACCATCGTCTGCCGGTAGACATCCGGCAATCCCGTGTCAAAACACTGCCCTTTGACAACGTATCCCGTAACGCCTTCATCTTGCCGCAAGCGATCGAGACATGAGGTTAGTTGAAATTCGCCCTTCTCTCGTATGTTGTTGGCGATGTGTTCTTCTAGATAGTCAAAAATTCTCTGCTCTAACACATACATACCAAACATTGAGAGAAAGCGATCGCTTGTCATTCCCTCTACCTGGAGATGTTTGCGAGCATAATCGAGGCTTGGTTTCTCATAAATTTGCGTTGCCGAGAGAATCGAATCTTGCTCTTGCCAAACTCCAGTAACGCAGCCGTAGTGATGAATCGCGTCTGCTGGTGTTGCCCTTAACCCAATAACGCTTTGACCGACTTGTTCGTAAACCTCTAAAAGTTGACGCGCACAGGAAGTTGGCGTACTTGAGGAATAAAGATGATCGCCCAGTAACAGCAGAAAGGGTTCATCATTCACCCATTCCTTAGCACAAAATACGGCATGACCGTATCCTTCCTGCTCGTCCTGCGTCAGGATGGTAATTCGCTGTCCTAAATCTTGCAGGTACTGGCTATAGTCCTGGTTTTGAGGAGATAGTTTGTCGAATAGTTCCTTACGGGGGGGGGCTTTAAAGAAATCCTCAAACAATTTGCGATCGCCTGTTTGAGCCACAATTCCAACTTCTGCTATTCCCCCACTCATCGCTTCTTCGACAATTGCCATAATTACGGGCTTGGCACGGCCTTCGCGATCGATAATCGGGAAAAATTCCTTCTTAACGACTTTGCTAGCTGGGAACATGCGGGTACCGAAACCCGCTGCTGGAATTATGGCTTTACGAGCTTTTGCTTTCGGCATGAATTGTGAGTTTCAGAGCTTGCATTTGAGGGAAATCGCGTTCAATAATTTTTATAACTGTTTGTTGACTATTCTCATCCTTGGCGATACATTGTGCGGCACCATCTCCTTGGGAGCCAATACCCTTTCCTCCCCAAATATACGGTTGAATCGGTTCGTAATGTAAAACTTGGTGCAGGACGGGAGCGGTCAATTCTGAAGGGCAAGCAGGCATCAAATGTCGGTCAAATGCAGCTTGCGCTCTTTTCATCAGTTCTCCCGTTCGTTGAGCATCCCCTTGTTGCAGTGCATCTACTGCCATTTGGGTAATTTGAGTGCTAATGGAACCGAGATAATTTTGCACATTCTCATGCACTTCGTTTGTGGCGAACGGATAGCATTGATTGAGTTGTTTCAAGATCTCCTGGGTATTTTTCCTAGCACCGAGATCGACGATAACAAAAAATAGATTCTTTGCTACCTTTAGCTCAATGACTTCGGTGCGATCGCCGTCAAAAATCATCAGGATAGGTCGAGTCCCAAAAGCACAAGCTTGATCCATACGACCGCAGCGAGAGGGTGTAGTAATTTCGCCTAGATAGGCAAACTCCATTTCACCTCGGACAGTCATCTTCAAGTCATACACTTGATTAAAAGCGCGAGCCACCAAGACGCAAATGGCAGCGCTCGATGCTAATCCTTTCTGGATAGGTAAATCTGTCCGGTAATTATCGATCTCAAGTCCACCTACGTGGTAGTAAGTTAGAAATTGGTAAGCAACACCAGCGGCATAACTGAAGAACCCTCCCTTCTGGGCTTCAGCAAGTAAAGCCTGCCGTTCCATAGGCAGCACGAATCGCTCTTGACGGATTCCATCACTCCGCGAAGCGTGAAGAATCAGGTGAGTAAGATGAGGTTTCACTTGAGCATACAGACCCTGATTCGTGCCAGTAAGTAATGTGTATCCTTTTTCCAGTTCTGGATTCAGACGACGATAACCTCCCGCCCAATCGCTATGTTCGCCAAACAGACAAAGGCGACCTGGAACAAAAATGTGCATCCTAACCTTCTGTGAGACTTCACCCCTACAATTTTCAATCAATTCAGTACTCTAAGCAGTTCTAAATGATTTCTTGAAAAACCATTAACCACAGAGAAAGAGAAGAGAAAAGTTTACAGCCTGAGAAATAGTGGTATTTTTTATTTCCTAATGCAACTCAAACAAATCACACCAACTCATCCGTAAATATACTTTTTGTCCCCACTTAATTTGACACTTAGGCTTTTTATCTTGTCAAGGGAAGACTATTCGTTTAGTTTTAAGTAAGACTGCTATTTTTTAACAAAACTTATTCATTTAATCAGCACGCAAAATAAAGAGTAGTTTTTGTTGCTGAGTAAATATACTTAACACGGTGGTTTGCAATAATGAGCGCTATAAAGATTATAAAGAGAAGAGGGAGTGGGAAAAGGCTGTTAAGATTATGCGAATTCTACTAGTTGAAGATGATGTCTCCCTTGCTGAAGCCCTAGTAGAAGCCGTTACAGAACAACGATACGTAGTTGATTCGGTTGCGGATGGGGAAGCCGGTTGGCAGGCAGTCAAAACAAATGAGTATGACTTAATCTTGCTAGATGTCATGCTTCCCAAACTTAATGGTTTTGAGCTTTGTCAACGTTTGCGATCGCAGGGGTTTACAATGCCTGTCCTGATGTTAACGGCTCGCGATACCAGTAGTGATAAAGTCACTGGCTTAGATGCTGGAGCAGATGACTATGTGATTAAACCTGTAGACTTGCAAGAGTTATTAGCTCGGATTCGAGCTCTACTGCGTCGGGGGAGTTCCTCGTCTTCCCCAATTCTTAAGTGGGGTGACTTGTACCTCGATCCCAGTACCTATGAAGTCAGCTATAAGGATGAAACAGTTCGTCTAACACCTAAGGAATATAGCCTTTTAGAGCTTCTCCTGCGTAATGGACGGCGTATACTAAGTCGAAGTGTCATCATCGAACACATTTGGTCGTTTGAGAATCCACCCGAAGAGAATACGGTCAAAGCTCACATTAAAGGCTTGCGTCATAAACTCAGAGCTGTAGGTGCTTCTGATGATTTAATTGAAACGGTTCACGGTGTAGGTTATCGCCTCAAGCAGCTCTCGTTGTTATAAATTTTATGACTGTGTTGTTAAAGAGGCGAGTAAGTGCTGCTGCGATCGCTAGCTCACTCTACATCCTCGAAGGTAAGGCGTGCTTTCCCGATCGTTTCCGGTAACACGCCAACTAAAAGTGCTAGTGCGTCGTCGGGCAGTTGCGCTACTGTCTTTGAGTCGAAATAATGCTCAAACTGATTCAAAATCATTTGAGCGCGTCGCAATGGATCTGGGTTTTCTGTGATTTGTCGAGTCAATCGAACCCACTGCCGCCGAATCAAATACGCCCGCGTGCAGTCGTCAGTTGATTCAGGATGGAGCAACGAAAGATTACCCACAGGGAGTACTCGCTGACAATCGCGATCGACGGGTCCTCCGACTGCCGAGCCTGGTCCGGCAAATTCAGCATAATAGTGCTTGTGAAGAATTAAGCCATTGCGACGCCTAGCATTGACGATCAGTAGCTCTTTATTAGACCAAGGCTCTCCCCAAGGACGACTCAAAACGTTATCACCTGCTCCTTCGTATATTTCGATTGATCAAGCCTAGTATGGCGGCAAAAATTGCTGAACCGATGATTGACCAAATAATAGGGAATGGCTTGCCGCCAATATTGAGAGCAAAGAACACGGGTAGGCTCAACTCTCGCGCCACCCACGTTCCGATGTAAGCACCGATTACTCCCACTACAATCGATACCAGCCAGCCACCCGCAGAGTAGCCAACTAATGCTTGCCCCAGACTGCCACAGATTGCTGCAATCAGTAGCAACAGAAGAATCTCGACTAGTGTCATGACTACCCCCAGCAGTGGTACAAAGTCATTGATATATTCGCACAAGTATGCCCTGATTTCGCACTAGGGTCTAGCCAAGATGGAGTTCGATCGTGATGCAATTTACTCCTCAACCCTCTAATGTCCAGGATGTGAGAGCTACGATTCTTCTCACGGGAGGACATCAATACACCCTCTATCTAAAGTCAGATTCACCCCTTCTGCACAGCCTTATGAAAGCAATTGCCGTTCGCGTTCAGACGCAAGCAGCAGATGTTCCCTATTTGTTTCAGATTCCCGTAGAAGAGGGTCGTGCCGTTGTTTGTTTTCCTAGCGATCGCTTAGTCGCTTTACAGACGGAACCGCCCGTTTATTGGCAACCAATCCAGGAAGCCAAGCCTCCAGTTCCTGATGAGCTAGCTTCTGATTACGTTCAAATTGACAACTTCCTGACTGCTGAGGAACACAACCGACTCCTCGATTACGTTTTTCAACGCGAATTAGCCTTTGTTCCAACTAGCACGTCAACTGGCGATGCCGACTACCGTCGCTCAATGATTCTTTACTCATTTCCTGAATTTTCTAATCTAATCGTGAATCGAATTCAGGCAATTATCCCCGATGTGCTAAGAAAACTGAAAATTGCCCCATTTCCTGTCGCTGATATTGAAGCTCAATTAACGGCTCACAATGACGGCAATTATTACAAAGTCCATAACGACAATGGCAGTCCAGATACAGTAACCAGAGAATTTACCTATGTTTACTATTTCTATCGCGAACCTAAACCATTTTCCGGTGGAGAGTTACTAATTTATGACAGCAAAATTGAAAATAACTTTTATGTACAGGCGGATTCTTTTCAAACAGTTGAACCTAATAACAACAGCCTCGTATTTTTCCTCAGCCGCTACTTACACGAAGTGCTTCCTGTTCGCTGTCCTTCCAAAGCCTTTGCAGACAGCCGATTTACGATCAATGGTTGGATTCGCCGTCAGTCAATGTAAAAAGTTGAACGTAAAAAATTCTCTTTTAGAATTCGGCTGACCAACCGTTCACTGGTCACTGAAAATTGTTAAAAACTCGGCATTATTTTTGTACGAGTCTAATCCTGCGCGCCAGCTGCCTTGAGGCGCTCGACGACTTCAGGATACCCATTAAACTCTGCAATCATCAAAGCCGTATAGCCACCCTGGTTTCTCACATTGACATCTACGCCCGTGTCCAGCAAAACTTGCACCACCTCCGTGTGACCTCGATGAGCGGCCCAAGTCAAAGCTGTGGCACCCATGCGATCGCGATAGTTCACCTGTGCGCCAGCGTTCGCTAAGTATCGCACGATCGCACTATCGCCTCGATCCGCTGCCTTCATCAACAGTGTTTTTCCCTCAGCCGCCATTGTATTGGCATCCGCCCCAGCATCCAGCAAAATCTTAACGGTTTCTGTCTGACCCTGAGATACGGCTAACGTTAGCGGTGTTTCACCGAGATTGCTGACATTGAAATCCGCTCCTTTTTGCAGTAGAGCGGCAACAATGTTCGTATGACCGTGTAAGGCCGCTAACATCAAGGCCGTATCGCCCAACTGATTTCTGGCGTTGACATCTGCTCCTCGTTGGAGAAGCACCTCTACCGTTGAATCATGACCTTCAACGGTAGCAAGATGTAAAGCCATTTCTTGGTCTCTATCCCTGGTATTAACATCAGCCCCATCATCCAGTAAAGCGATCGCAACTTCCGTATGACCGCCAGCCGCCGCTGCCATCAAGGCTGTGCCTCCTGCCATATTTTGCAGATTGACGTTAGCACCCGCCGCGAGTAAAGCTTGTACGACAGCGGTGTTGTCTTGGTCTGCGGCTAAAATCAGAGCCGTTTCTCCCTCATCGTCTTGGGCATTGGTATCCGCACGATGGGCTAACAGGAGCTGGACTACTGATAAATAGCCAAGTTCGGCAGCTTGCATCAATGGGGTTCTGCCGTCCGAGTCAGGAGCATCGGCTATCAACCCATGCTCCAGTAAAACTTGTACAGTTTGGATGTGTTTGTCGCTGGCAGCTAACGTCAAAGCTCCCGCACCTGTTGTCGGGTCGGCACCTGCCTCTAGCAAGACTTTGACAACGCTACTATGACCTTCCTGAACAGCCAAGCTTAAAGCACTATCTTCATCCTGGTCATAAACATTCACGTCCGCCCCGGCCTGGAGCAAACGTTGCACGGCTTTGAGATGACCTTTGTGCGCCGCCACCATCAGCGCAGTGCTGCCATCATCGTTTTTGGCGTTGACATTAGCCCCTGCCCCAACCAGGATGTTTAAAACATCAATGCGATCGCTTGCTGCTGCCAACATTAAAGCTGTTAACCCATACCGTTTTCTCGGTCGGTTCACGTCTGCCCCCGCTTCTAGCAGAACTCTCACAATCTCTGTATAGCCTTGCTGGGCAGCAAACATCAACGCTGTGGTGCCATCTCGATCGATCGCATTGACATCACCCCCATGGTTTAGGGTTGCTTGGAGTTGAGCGATATTGCCGCTTTGAGCCGCTTTCAGCAGCCAGACATCTAGATTAGAGGTCATTTTTCAAGTCTGGTTAGGAGCACGCGATTTACAGTGACCAGCGACCAGTTGTCAGGAGTTCACCCAAGGACGGAAGTAAGAATCCCCTACTCGAAGCAACGCAGCTTTATTGTCGTGCTGTTTCACCAGGTCACTGTTTGAACTTATCTTGACACTCTCCGCACTTAAGCGGGCGGAGATTCTTCGTTCCTAGACCCAGCTTGCCCTGACAGGATTGCTCCAGCCAGAGTAGAGGCTAAATCTCCCGAAGCGTTCGGGTCTTCTCCTATCGGAGACGCTACGCGAACGACCGCGCTTTCTTGTCCGGAGGAGACCTCCGGACACCAGCATCGGTCTACAACCCAAGTTCCCACATGCCCTGTGGTACTCAAGGCTAATTTCAGAATATTAATTGCGGCATTCCAGTCTCTATCTAATACAAAAGAGCACTGACAAACGTGAGTCCTTGTTGATAGGGACTTTTTCACATGAGTGCCGCAACTAGAGCATTGTTGAGAAGTATAAGCAGGGTTAACGGCAACTGTTATCTTGCCGAACTTCCCTCCAAAATGCTCCAGCCATTTTCTGAATTGATACCAACCTGGATCATTAATCGATTTGGCGAGACAGTGGTTTTTAACTAAGTTTTTAATCCTCAAGTCTTCGTAGGCAACCAAATCGTTAGATTGGATGACGCAACGTGCCACTCTCTTGGCATGTTCTTCACGCTGCCTACTTATTTTGAGATGTACTCGCCCCAGCCTATTAATGGCGCGCTTCCGGTTGGCAGAGCCTTTTTTCTTACGAGAAACACGCCGTTGCCGAAACTTCAGCCGTTTCTCACCTGTTCGATAAAACCTGGGATTAGCGAGAGTGTGACCGTTGGAATCGGTGTAGAATTCCTGGATTCCTACATCTAAACCAACCATATTCCCTGTTAGCTCTACATCTACTTTGTTCTCGGCACTCACCAAAAACTGAACGTAGTAGCCATCAGCTCGACGCACTAATCTAACTCGTTTTATCTTATCCATCTGGTAGTAGTGTAAATCCCATGTCCCTTTTAGTTTAAGTTTGCCAATTCCTTTCTTATCAATAAAATTGATTGAGCGCCTATCAGAAGAAAGCTTCCATCCCGATGTTTTGTACTCAACCGAGCGACAGTTTTTCTTAAACTTTGGATAGCCTTTCTTTCCTGGGATAGACTTTTTGCAAGTGCTGTAGAACCTGGCGATTGCACTGTAGGCTCTCTCAACTGCAACTTGGCAAGCATGAGAGTTCAAAGCATTTACAAAGGAAAACTCAGCTCTCAGTGCCGTGTTGTAGCGATACAGTTCTTTTTGTCCTACACCTCGGTTGTCCATCCAATAGCGGACGCACTTGTTGCGGACAAATTGAGCCGTCAAGATCGCCTCATCAATAGCAGCGTATTGAGTTGTTTTTCCTTTAGCCTTGAACTCTAAAACTATCATCTGACGTGGAAAAACTTACGTAAACAACGATAGCATGAAGAAGTTCCCCTGGAAGGGGAGGCTTGAATCCCATTATTTTCGGTCAAATGTACCCTTTGAGAAGTAGTTCTTAGCAGGGACATTCTCGAACAGTCATCAAACTGTAGAGAGAACAATAGCTATGCTAAGTTAAGTTTTATCAAGATTCTTAAATCGCTCCTGAAGACACTATGAACTTTGTCATCCCGGAATCAGTTAAAGTCTGGTCCCAGTTCGTCCATCCAACGATCATGTGGGCACTGCTCGCGATCGCACTCTATTCTCTATACTTAGGTATTCAAGTCCAGCGCACGCGATACGCTGATAGCAATCTCAAAAAAGAGCTAATCAAGGGTCGGTATAACGTTAGGCACTATCAAATGGGCAGCGTCCTTTTAGCCTTGATGGTGGTCGGCTCGATCGGGGGAATGGCTGTCACCTACATTAACAACGGCAAGCTGTTTGTTGGTCCCCACTTGCTGGCTGGCTTGGGTATGACAGGGCTGATTGCTCTATCTGCGGCTCTATCACCGTTTATGCAAAAAGGTCACAATTGGGCACGTTTCAGTCACATTGCTCTAAATGTCGTGCTTTTGGGATTGTTTGGCTGGCAGGCGATCACGGGCGTACAAATCGTGCAGCGGATTGTGAGCAAGATGTAGTCACTAGCTGGTTAGTCACTGTTCCGTAGTTGGCAGAGCGCTGAACGTCAGCGCTTTTTCAATTTTTTGGGCATGGGTATACCCATACTGGTGTGGAAGTCTTCCTGAACTTTATGGGTTAATCGCCGGGAAACTTGCCGCACGACTTGGTGCAAAATGCGATCGCCCGTACTCTGAATTAAGGACTGGGGAAGTTTTTGGATAAACTTGGGAAAATACATGGCAACGCTCAGGTCGAGGACCCAATCAACACGGGTCATTGCCATAGGTAGCTCGCCCCCATGGCGCTCTTGCTCCTGAAAATAGTCGTCGCTCACTGGTACTTCCACAAACGATTGAGCGGCTTGGAAGTCAACCTCATAGCCCGGAGTGACGTAGTCGGGGACAGGAACGGTGTGGATGCGATACACCCCATCTTCTTGAGGCAGCAGTTCCAAACCAACTTTTGGCTCCACATCGTAGCCAAAGGCCCCAAAACTTCCGATTACTAGGGTATAGGCATTGCGTCCAATGGGCTCTACCTTCATTGGATGAGCGCAGCGGCTAAACCAGTCTTGGTGAGCATCCAGATAGGCAGCAACTCGCTCGGCTTCGGCATACATCTCCATGCTGTCTTGAAAGCGACCTTGGAACCGAGTTGGCTCAGTTCCAGAGTAAGGTACTTGCGTCACTAAATTATCAGTCTCTGCAAAATTTGACTGGGCATTCAAAGGCGCTTGCTCTACTAAAGGCTGTTGATGATTAGCAAATTCCGAATACATGAGTTTTCCTGTGTCGGTTGCCTTTTACTTATTTAACAATTCCCACTTGAGGTTCAAATTCTCACTTCCTTGAGATGGATTTACGGTAAAGCTGAGTACATATTCTCTAAAGTTCATACAATTAAGAAGTTGGAGTTTTCGGTCACAAGGGATAATTTTCTCACTCAGCATAACTTGTGAGTCTCTTGGTCAACCATACGGGTTATACGGAGATAAAACATGAAAGCATTTGTTGCTGGAGCGACAGGGCAGACAGGACGGCGGATCGTACAAGAGTTGGTTAAGCGAAACATTCCCGTTCGAGCGTTGGTTCGTAACTTGGAAAGCGCTAAAGAAATTCTGCCAGCTGAGGCCCAATTGGTCGTGGGAGATGTCTTGAAGCCAGAGAGTTTAGCCGCTGCCATTGGTGACAGCACTGTACTCCTGAGTGCCACGGGTGCTAGTCCTAGCTTCGATCCCACTGGTCCCTACAAGGTGGACTATGAAGGTACCAAAAATCTGGTAGATGTCGCCAAGACAAAAGGAATCGAGCAGTTTGTCATGGTTTCTTCCTTGTGTGTATCCCAGTTTTTCCATCCGCTCAACCTGTTTTGGCTGATTTTGGTATGGAAGAAGCAAGCAGAGGAGTACCTTCAGAACAGCGGATTGACCTATACGATCGTGCGACCAGGGGGTCTCAAAAATGAAGATAACCCAGATCCCGTTGTCATGTCATCGGCAGATACGCTGTTTGACGGTAGTATCCCTCGGACAAAAGTGGCACAAGTCTGTGTCGAAGCGCTGTCGCAACCCGAAGCACGCAATAAAATTGTAGAAGTGGTTGCTAAGCCAGAGGCTACCGATAAAAGCTGGGATCAGCTTTTTACTAGTGTGGTCTAGTGGGTCTAAACTACTCAGCCTGCGTCAGCTTGGACTGCCTGTACTTTTGTATAAACAGAGTCAGGATTGTTGAACTTGGTTCGTCCATCATCGTTACAAAACGCTGTTAGCTTAAAACTGCACCAAGAGATTTTCCAGAAATTTACCTTGAAGAATCTACTTGCGAAAATCGGCGCTTTGGGGTTACTCGTCGTGTTGTTCGAGCTATATGGTGGTCATTGGACACCGCGATCGCTTTTCAACTATCCCACCAGTATCAACAGAACGCCACCACTAGTCATGAGGGGAGGCGATCCCTACATTCGCGCGCTCATGCGAACAATTACAGCTAGCGAGGCGAATAACTCTCAACCCTACACGCTGCTGTATGGAGGCGATCATGTGTGGAATTTGAGCCGACATCCGAATCGGTGCGTCCCGATTGCAGCAGGACCTAATGTCGGCAAGTGTACCACGGCAGCGGGACGCTACCAGTTCCTGAACACTACCTGGGATAAAATGGCCCAACGCTATCACCCCAGTCCTTCAGGTTTTCTGGTGTGGAAATCCTATAGCTTTGAACCCGAATATCAGGATGAAGTGGTTTACCGCTGGCTGAGTGATAAGCAAGCTTGGGGCTTCGATATTTCAGAACAACTGCGTAAAGGTAGAGTGAATAAGGTACTGCGGCGGCTTTCTGGTACTTGGACGAGTCTCGGCTATGGCATAGAAGATAATGCGATGACAGGATACTTACCTGCGATTTATCAACGGATGCTCAAGGAAGAACTGCGAAATTCACGCTAAAAAGTAGAGGAGGTTAAAACAGTGGAATCTACCGTAAACTGCGCTGAAGCATGCGTCGATGGCTGCATTCTGGGTGACAAATGCCCAAACCAAGAATTTGTTTCAGAAGCCTCAAATTTTATCAACGAGACTTCTCTGGACAAAATGCTGGAGATAGCAGAAGCAGCGCGAATCAAGAAGCTAACCCAGCCACCTCAATGGGTTATTCCTGACTTTCCTGAGTCTAATTAGGGAATCACATCGACTTCCATTGGCTGAACAAGCGACGAGATATCAAAACAATTAAGAGAAAGTTAGCGAACATTACCCGCTAACTTTCTCTCAATTTTCATCCCTCCCCCGCTTCCCGCAAGCAAACTTGAATTTTCAGGCGTTTTGGTGTACACAGTTCATGACGGCTACTCATCATGAGCGAAGCGGTGGAAGAGATAGTCTAAGGCGTGATTCCGCAGTCTGTAGTATTCTGGGTCTTCCATGATCAGGGCGCGATCGCGAGGACGAGGGAATGGGATGTCCATGATTTCACCAATCGTTGCCGCAGGACCATTGGTCATCATTACTAAGCGATCGGATAAAAACAACGCTTCATCGATGTCGTGGGTAATCATCAACACCGTGCATCGATGGTCGTTCCAGATTTTCAGCAGTTCTTCCTGTAACTCTTCTTTTGTGATGGCATCCAACGCCCCAAACGGTTCGTCGAGAATTAAGACTTGAGGACGAATTGCCAAAGCACGCGCAATCGAAACCCGTTGTCTCATCCCACCGGAGAGTTGTGGCGGCTTTTTATCGGCTGCTTCCGACAGACCCACCATTGCCAGATGTTCCCGCACGATCGCTCTTTTTTCTGCCTGCGACTTGTTAGGGTGAACGGCGTGAACGGCTAGGTAGACATTTTCAAACGCGGTTCGCCAAGGCAGTAGAGCATAGTTTTGGAACACCACCATGCGGTCTGGCCCCGGTTTAGTAATCTGCTTCCCTTGCAGCCGCACGTCTCCATTCGTGGGTTGAGCGAAACCCGACACCATATTGAGTAGGGTAGATTTGCCACAGCCAGAGTGACCGATTACGCAGATAAACTCACCTTCTCGTACAGTTAGATTGACATCTCGGAGTACCGTGTAAGGGCCTTTCTTGGTGGGATAGACTTTGGAAACCCCCTCAATCGTGAGAAAGGGTTCGCGGTTTGTTGTCGTTCCGGCTGATTGTCGAATAGCTTCGGTAGTACTAAAGGCAAGTGTACGGTTGAGCATGATTTCGTTTTAGTGTGAGTAGATCGACGAGGAAAGAACTGGGAGGTTGGAAGGGTGAAAAAACCGCTAACTTTTTTTGATCTACACGCCTTGCCAACCTGCCAACCTGTAACCCATTAAGCAGCTAGCATCGGACGGGGTGAATCGAGGATGACTTCGGCAATGCTGAAGTCGCGTTTAATTTTCAGATTATTGAGATAACCAATTGGGTCGTCGGCGGTGAACGTGCTGCCATCAAACATCTGGATCGAACCCTTGGTGTATTTCACATCCAACAGACCCAGTTCTCGTGCAGCGGTGCTGAACACGCTTACGCGACACACCCGTTCCATGATTTCCACCCAGTTCCGGGGGAAGGGTGTATGACCCCAACGTGCCAACTGAGTCATGTGCCAAAGGTGCTCAGTCCGACTGGGGCGATTGACGCCATCCCCAAAGAATAGGTGATGGGCAAACTCTCGCATGGGTTGATCGAGGCTACAGAACGCTTCGTCGGGGTTTCCGAGGTGGATGTAAGCAATATCTGTATTCACGTACTCTCGCTGGGCGACAATCTGACGCACCTCTTGTTCGTTGGCAGGGTCCGTACAATACTGAGATGCCTCTAGCAACGCTTTAACTAAGGCAATGTGGGTATTGGGATAAGCATTTGCCCAGTCTTCGCGAACACCAAGCACTTTTCCTGGGTGTCCGGGCCAAATTTCCAAGTCTGTAGCGACAGTAAAACCAATCCCTTGCATTGCCGCCCTTGTGTTCCAGGGTTCCCCAACACAGAAACCATCAATGGTTCCTCCTTGCAAATCGACAACCATTTGGGCTGGAGGGATGCTCTGGAGTGACAAATCGAGATCGGGGTCAATGCCACCACTCGCTAACCAGTAACGCAGCAGCAGGTTGTGCATTGAGGAAGGATGTACCAATCCCATCCGATGCTGGCGTTGCGGGGAGTCAAGCAGCATTTTCTTGAAATCTACTAGGGTGCGTACCCCTTGGTCGTAAAATCGTTTGTCTAGGGTGATGCCATTGCCGTTGCGAGTCATGGTCATGGCGGTGACGACAGGCAACGATTGGTCTTGATGTCCTCCCAAGGTTAACCAGAGGGGCATCCCTGATGGCATTTGAGCCGCATCTAAGTAGCCCCCAACCATACCATCCATAATGCCGCGCCAGCTCGTTTCGCGCACGAGGTTAACTTCATCTAAGCCATGCTTTCTGAAGAAGCCTTTTTCTTTGGCAACGGCGAGGGGGGCGCAAGCGGTCAAGGGAACGAAGCCAATGTCCAAGTTAACCTTTTCTAACCCGTGACGCGCAATTGCACCACTTGTTTTTCTCTCCCGAATTTTCTTGATGCGCTTTTGCTGGTTGAGGAAGTAAATCATCTCACTCCGCAAGCTGTAGTAGCTGGGGTGTTCTACTACTTCCATGCGCTTGCGAGGACGAGGAATATCTACCTCTAAAATTTGACCGATTTTAGAA
The DNA here is from genome assembly GCA_036703075.1 of Chroococcales cyanobacterium. Classification (GTDB taxonomy): domain Bacteria; phylum Cyanobacteriota; class Cyanobacteriia; order Cyanobacteriales; family Coleofasciculaceae; genus DATNPC01. Next base: position 3,798 of record DATNPT010000179.1, on the reverse strand, counting down.
CCCGGTCCGTTGGTGAGCATGACAATTCTATCGGACAGCAGCACGGCTTCATCGACATCGTGAGTCACCATGACTGCCGTCACTTCGTTTTCCTGACAGATTTTCATCAGTTGCTCTTGCAGATTTCCCCGCGTCAGAGCATCCAACGCACCAAAGGGTTCATCTAACAGGAGCAACTTGGGGCGAATAGCTAAAGCGCGTGCGATCGCAACCCGTTGTTTTTGTCCGCCCGACAACATGGCAGGGGGCTTGTCGGCATGAGGACGCAACCCCACCATATCGATGTGCTGCTCCACAATTGATGTGCGATCGCTTTTCGGCAAATCCTTCATCACGGCGTCCACCGCCAGAGCAATATTTTCTCGGACTGTCCGCCAAGGCAACAGAGAATAATTCTGGAACACCACCATCCGGTCTGGACCGGGTTGTTTAATCCGTTGTCCTTCTAGAGTCACTACTCCATCTGTAGGTAGATCCAAACCGGCAATCATATTGAGTAGTGTAGATTTGCCGCAACCAGAGTGACCGATTAAGGAAACAAATTCACCTTTTTTAATCTGAAGGTCGATGCCTTTGAGCGCAACGTATTCGCTACCACCAGCTAAGGGAAAAACTTTTTCGAGCCGATCGACTGCAACAAAAACAGACATGGCAGTTTGGTAATGGGTAATTGGTAGTGGGTAATGGGTAATTGGTAGTGGGTAATGGGTAACGGATGATAGTCGTTGATACCTGTTACCCATCACCTGACTCTACTTTTGTTCGGTAGGTACAATTGTGGTTTCGAGCCAAACCATCAACTTGTCTAAGAGGAGACCAACTGCACCGATGTACAACACCGCTAAGATAACTTCGCTGACTTGGTTATTTTGATAGGCATTCCAGATGAAGAAGCCAATTCCCACAATCCCCGACATTACGATTTCTGCTGCAATAATTGCCAACCAAGCTAACCCTAATGCAATTCTTAACCCGGTAAAGATGTAGGGAATGGTAGCGGGAATAAGAATGTTGAAGAAGTATTCTTTTTTGGAAAGCTGTAAAACTTTGGAGACGTTGATGTAATCGCTGGGGATTTGTCTCACACCCACAGCAGTATTAATCAAGATCGGCCAAATTGCGGTAATAAATATCACGAAAAGGGCGGCGGGTTCGTTCTGACGCAGGGCGGCTAAAGCGATGGGTACCCACGCTAGGGGTGCGACAACACGCAGGAACTGAAATATCGGATCTAAAGCTCTGGACATCAATTTACTCGTACCAACCAAGATGCCCAAGGCAATACCCACTACAGCGGCTGATATGTAACCGATCGTAACCCGTTGTAAGCTGGCAAAAACCTGCCAGAACAAGCCTTTATCGATACCTCCTTTGTCATAAAAGGGATAAGCAATCAGTATCCAGGTTTCTTGTATGACCTGAATGGGGCCTGGTAGTGTTGCGCCAGGAGTCCAAGCAAATACCTGCCAAATCGCCAGAAAAATCGCGATCGCTACAAGCGGTGGCACAATATTGGGTAATTGCTTTTGTAGGAGAGTTACCCAATTGTTCGGGAAACCATTCGTTGAAGCACGTCTTTGAAGTGTTGTCATGGCTGAAGTCTTCCTTAATCTCAGTATCTACTTAAGTTGGTGTCTCCGATTCGGAGGTGAGTCCTTTGCTGTTAGCGATTATTGGTTAACTTGAGAAATGAGGTTTCAAATTATCAAACCGGAACTTAACTCGTAACAGCAGGTTTTAGCCTAAATCACTACACTTTCTTGATTTTCAGGCTATTTAAATAGTCTTCAGGCTTCTCAGGGTCGAACTTGATACCATCGAAAAATTCTTCAACGCCACGGGATGTACTGGTCGGAATATCAGAGACCGGAATTCCTGCTTCCTTAGCCGCTTCTTTCCAAATATCTTCTCGGTTGACTTTATCGATGAGTTCTTTAGCTTTTGCCCCATTATTGGCAATGTAATCTTTCGGCAAGAAACCCCAGCGAACGCTTTCTGTGATGAACCAAAGATCGTGGCTCTTGTAGGGATACGATACGCTACCTCTTTCATCTTTCCAGTAGTAAGCAGCCATCTTTTTATCATCAATCACCCGACCATCTCCCATGTCATATTTGCCCATAAAGGTGTCGAGAAGGACTTGGGATGGTAAGTTAAAGTAGTTGCGTCCAGCAAGGATTTCAGAAAGTTCCTTGCGATTGTTGAAATCGTCGCACCACTGTTGGGCTTCCATGACGCCTTTTAAGAGCGCTTTGGTAGCTTTGGGATTCTTATCAGCCCAATCTGCTCTTATCGCCAAGTACTCTTCGGGATGATTTGACCACATTTCGGCCGTCAATGCCGCTAAAAAGCCAATCTTATCTTGGACAATCCGATACGGCCAGGGGTCGCCAGTACTGAAGGCATCCATCGTGCCCGTCTTCATATTGGCAACAGTTTGGGCAGCGGGTACAGTCAGCAATTTGACATCCTTGTCCGGATCGACGCCACTAGCGGCTAACCAGTAGCGAATCCAAAAATCTTGGTTAACGGCGGGAAAGGTATAAGCAGCTGTGAAGGGAGTTTTTGAGGAGTTGAGCTTGTCGAAGACTGCCTTACCCTTGCCTTGCTCCAGCTTTAGACCAACGCCCTGTCCTTTATGCTTATTTGCGATCGCAATTCCATTACCTTGAGTAATTAATTGCGCCAGGAGATACATGGGAATTTTCTGATTTCCTTTGGTAATTAAACCTTCAGTAATCAGATGCGGCATTGGCATTTGATATTGACCTCCATCAACGCCGCCACCACCGGAACCGATTTCGGTGTTATCCCGCATCGAACCCCAAGACGCTTGCTTAGCTAGGTCAACATCAGTTAGACCATACTTAGCAAAGAAGCCCTTTTCTTTGGCAATAATTAGAGGAGCTGCTTCTACAATGGGAATATAGCCCAACTTAACTTTTGTCGTTTCCGGTTTTTGTTCGGGTGGTATGTTAGCTACGGGAGTTGACTGTGCCTGAGTTTTAGCTCCACCTGATTCGGGCGGGTTGCCCAAGCAGCCGTTGAGCAATATTGCCCCTGTTGCTGATGCTCCAGCTGTAATTAAAAACTTCCGACGCGAAAACCTAGAAAAGTTGCTCATAAAATCTCCTTCCAGCTCATCTTAATTTTTAGGGCTACTCAACAATTGGTATTCTTTTTGGTAGGTGGAAATTTAACTACATTTTTAGTGTGTTTGCCATGAAAAATCTACGCTTAGGCTGATAAGAACCTAGCAACCTTTCTTGCGTGAAAATGTGTCAATATTGAGTTGCGCTAAACCAGCAATTCAACCCAATCTATTTGCCTAAAAGCCTAAGTCTAGTGACAAACTCATCACAATCTGTGAGGGCTATTTAGAATTTCCTCACTTCCTTGATAATGATTTTGGCTGTTTGATCGCAACTTGTTATTAGATTACCACCTTTATGAGAGGAGTCATTAACCAAGTGTGATAAATCGAAAAAAAATCTTAAATGGTATTTATAAGTGGATCTATAGATAATGGGTATTTAGCCATTTGACCTAGGTTTTGCTGAAACTTATCTATAGTAATGATTGTATTAGTCTATAGATTTCTAATAATTAGGTATTTAAAGCTTTAAGAAATATCAATTAATGGTAATTCGCTGTAGCTTTCTATTTACTGATTCACTACTTAATGATTGTATCAGTCAATGAATTGTAAGCACATTAACTATTTGATGTTGAAAGATAAAGATCGGAAGTAAGTTCAAGACATACTTTTTACATTTAAGCCCTCAAAGGGACAAGGAG
>DATNPT010000178.1:0-6728 GCA_036703075.1 Chroococcales cyanobacterium | reverse complement strand
AATTCAATTTATAGATTGAATCGTTTGCAATCTGTAAATTATTAATCTTGCTCTAAGAGGATATTGGACGAATAGTACAGATTCCCTGCTGGAATAGATGTGTTTCTTTTTACAAAGCTACTTTTAAAAGCTTCTTATTCTAATATTGAGTGGAGTTCGATGTAACCTAGATACTAAAGCTATGAATACCAGCAAAAAGCATTTACACTAAAGTAACCTAAAGAAGAAATTAAAAGTATTTCTCAAAGGTGATTGACATTTACAATTAGATATAAAAATGAGGGAATTACCCCCTCTCGCGACAACTCACCTGGAATGTAAAGTATCAGGACGAGGTTTGCGACAGTTGCTGGCTAAAATAAAGGAGTACCGGCGCAAGTTGTTGCGTCTGGTTGTTTTCTCGCGCTTGCTCAAGGAATGCGGTTATGGTTCTGCCAATTGTTGCTGTTATTGGACGCCCAAATGTGGGCAAATCTACGTTTGTCAATCGTTTGGCAGGTGCAACCACTGCAATTGTGCATGACGAGCCGGGAGTGACACGCGATCGCACCTATCACCCCGGCTTTTGGCAAGACCGCGAATTCCTGATTGTCGATACCGGGGGATTGGTCTTTGATGATGATACCGAGTTTTTGCCCCTGATTCGAGAACAAGCCATGGCAGCGCTAGCCCAAGCGAGTGCTGCAATCTTTGTCGTAGATGGTCAAGAAGGTCCAACCGCGGCTGATGAAACGATCGCAGAATGGTTGCGCCAACAACCCGTACCCGTTCTCCTCGCCGTCAACAAATGCGAGTCGCCGCAACAAGGACTCATCCAGGCTGTCGAGTTTTGGGAACTCGGCTTAGGCGAACCTTACCCCGTCTCAGCGATTCATGGCAATGGTACGGGCGAATTGCTCGACGCTCTAATCGCTCACCTACCAACAGTCGATACCGCCCAAGAAACGCCAGAAATTAAAGTCGCGATCGTCGGACGCCCCAATGTCGGTAAATCCAGCTTATTAAACGCTCTGACGGGTGAAAATCGCTCGATTGTTAGTCCGATTTCTGGCACCACCCGCGACGCAATTGATATGGTCGTAGAGCGATCGGGTGACTCAGAACAGGGGACGGAGAGCAGAATCTATCGTCTCATCGACACTGCCGGAATCCGCAAGAAGAAAAACGTGGAGTACGGCCCGGAATTTTTTGGCATCAATCGAGCGTTCAAAGCAATTCGGCGATCCGATGTGGTTTTACTCGTGATTGACGCGGTAGATGGAGTCACCGAGCAAGACCAAAAACTAGCAGGACGCATTGCTGAGGAAGGACGCGCTGCTGTGATTGTCGTCAACAAGTGGGATGCGATTGACAAAGACTCGTACACGATCTACGAATACGAAAAGCTTGTCCAAGACCGACTCAACTTCATGGAATGGGCAGAAATGATATTTGTCAGCGCTCTGACTGGCAAGCGAGTTGAGAAGATTTTGGACTTAGTCGATGCGGCAGCAGCGGCACATCAGCGTCGAGTGAGTACCTCGGTGATTAATGAAGTGTTACAAGACGCCGTCAGCTGGCACTCTCCCCCTACCAATCGGCAAGGGCGTCAGGGCAAAATTTACTACGGTACTCAAGTCGCGAGTCAACCACCAACAATTGCTTTATTTGTCAACGAGCCGAAACGATTTAACGACAACTACCGTCGTTATATCGAGCGTCAATTCCGCCAGCAATTGGGCTTTACCGGCACCCCGCTACGTATACTGTGGCGAGGCAAGAAAGTTCGTGAGGTGGGAAATGCTCAGAGTAACGCCAATCGAGCTACTCGCGTTTAATTTGTTGTTTGTTATTTAGTGTTCGTTGTTTGTCGATAACCAATACCCCATGATTAGCGACCAATAACGAATAACTAATAACCAATAACCAATAACCAATAACCAAAACATGGATTTACTGCGATCGCTACCCCTAGGGCTGTACTTGGAACAACCCGTCACTTGGTTACATCACCTGGACTCTAGGGTTAAATTTTTCTGGCTCATGAGCTTTTTAGCCGCGCCTCTGTTGGCGAACCCTTACTGGCGTGTGATACTAGCAGTCTTATTGGTTCTGCTAACTCTCTCGGCAGCAATTCCCTTGCGCGTGTGGCGTCAGCAGATGGGTTGGCTGCTGATGTTGAGTTTTTTTGTGTTCGTTGTCGCCTTATTTGCCCCTGACGGACTCGATGTGAGTCCCCAGCCGCGACTTCCAGCCCTAGGCGATAACCTTAAATTTCCTCAGCCAACGTCCTACAACTACGTCTTATACCATTTACATCAGGGGCTGCTGAATCTCACTATTACTCGCAGGTCGTTAGATCTCGCCGTTCGAGTCAGCACCCTGCTATTTACCGTAATCTACAGCAGCACCCTGTTCCTGCTCACCACTGCACCGGAAGAGATTACGGCTGGTTTGGAGAGCTTGATGCGACCCTTACGGCGTTTCAACGTACCAGTAACTGAAATTGCCCTCACCTTGACTCTATCGTTGCGCTTCATTCCCCTCGTGCTGGAAGAAGTGCAAAATTTAGCGCGTTCTGTACGCACCCGTGCCATCAACTGGCAAAAGCTGGGTATCCGCAAAAGCCTTCAAGTTTGGTTGATGGTTTCAGAACGACTCTTGGAAAATCTCCTGTTACGTGCTGAACAAATCGCCAGTGCGATGACAGTGCGGGGTTTTACTAGTCCCAATGAGCATCGAGTACAGTGGCATCACTTACGCCTGCGGTGGGGAGACTGGGTGGCATTGGTAAGTTTAGTGCTGTTCTGGGGAGCGCGATTGATTTGGGGAGGCATGGTTTCCTAAAGCGTTAGTTCAGTGCCTTGTCACCGCATCTGCGTTTTTTGATGGCTGTAAGCCATTAAATCCTCAAACTGAATCCGGCGCATCATGCCTGCCTGAGAGCAAGGAATTATTCCATTATCCAGTAATTGCTCGATTTCTTGCGATCGCACGTTCAACAAATCGGCAGCTTCCCAAATCGTCAATGGCTGGTGAAATGTGGCAATTCTCACACCTTTTCCCAGCAGTAACTGATGTACCAACTGACGCATCACCCGACAGACAGACTCAGGTAATTCTACTTCCTCGCCGGTTGAACTAACCAATCGCGGTAGCCCAGACGGTTCGTCAGTCCCACACAGATTCAACAAAACATCTTCCAATTTTGCCAACTGCGACTGTTCCTGAGCTTTAGCAACAATCGGTTCAGGCTTGAAGTCACTGCCTGCCATCGACCTACTCTCCTGTTTGCTGTTTAATCTAATCGTAGATACGCGATCGCTTGTCGCGCTGTTCATTCCCTCAGACAAAATTTTATTCTACCCGTGAACGGAACCGCCCTCAGGAAGCGATCGGCTTCGCTGGTGCCGTAGGCAATCGTACCCAACATCTACCAAGGACTGCCCACTACTGTAAAAGTCGCCCAATAATAGGGATTTGATAACTCTTTGTTCTCTACTTCTAGCAGTGAGGGTGGGAGAGGGATATTCCCCTCAGAAGTATGCAACTGCCCTTTTTCTATACGTACTTGTCCTTTGAGCATTGCTATTTGTGCTTCCCGAAGTGCCTCTGCTTTAATTGGTGCTGTTTTCAGATCGCGATAAAACTCCGTCATCAAGGCTAAAGTGCCTTCATCGCTAACGTTCCACAAGCTAGCAACGACTGACTTAACATTCGCTTGAACAGCCAACCCCGCAAAACCCAATTCGGCTTGTGCATCTCCAATCGCAGTTTTACAAGCACTTAACACCAACAACTCTACGGGTGGGTTATCCCAACGCAACTGCTTCATCTTATCTAGTGTTAGCCTAGTGTTCCAGAACTGGATGTAGGAGTTACTCGGTTCACCTGACTGGAAGAAGGCATGCGTTGCCAAATGAATAATTTTATAAGGCTGTAACGCCTGTTGTGATTCTAGATTAGCGAGAGTAAAGTCTTGGTTCAAAAAGAATTTCCCCTGCCACAAGTTTTTCCGAATGGTAGATAATTCGACTGGCACGGCAGGCAAGGGATTTTGGTCGGGAAATTCTGACGCCCCCATGGCCAAAACTTGCGAATTTCTCAGATCGGCGTAGACAGTATTAGTCAGCGTGAAGGCAGGGATGCGAGAAAAGCTATATTTTTCTACTAAAAACTGTTTTCCGTCATGGAATGCGGCAAAGGGCGCACTCCGCAATCCCGCCCCTACACACAAAAGCAGCGTTTCTATCTTTTGAGCTTTGAGGTCTTCCTCTATTGGTGCGATCGTCCACTGATATAGTTGCTGAGCGGGTGACAGATATTGGTTAGTACTCCGATAAATTGGGTTTGTCATCGCAACTGTTAACTCCCGCACCTGCTTGAGTAAAGCGTCCCGGTTTGCTGCCGGAACGCGCTTATGAATCGCTTTCCCGTCAGGTGTTATTAAAACAATTTCCAGTTGCTCCGGTCGTGGAACCATGTAAACTAGGGCCGGTTTTTTCCCCGTTTGAGTCCCGATGTTGCCCAGAATCCTTGCGATTTTCTGAACGCTCGTTGATTGGTTAGAAAAATTAGTTTGGAAGTATTTTTCAAACTCTCTTTCCCAATTTTGCTCGATCAGCGGTACCGCTTCGCTCACTTTCTCTTGGTCAAGAGCACTTAAGTGAGGGGGAGTAGTAGATTGGGCGAACAGAATATCCTCTCGATTGTCTCGATTAATGGAATTTTGATTAGTGATATCGGGAGGTGGGGAAGTGGCTCGTACCTGCACGGCTTCTGCAACAATAGCTCCCACTAGATGTACCAAAACCAGCAACAAGCTAGCTCTATTCACTACTGATTTCATGGCTACCTCCCATAAGAGATTGAGCTGAGTACCCTAGACAGTAGTTAACTGGAAAAGGTTGAAGGAAGAAATAAATTCGATCATCTTCCACATTAGCGATCGAATGAATCACCCCTTGTGACGATCTTGACCGAGGACAGAGAGGTCATCCATTGACTTAATTAAAAAGTTATGCGAATGTGAAGCGTCTATCGCCGACTTTTATTATAAGAAGTTGGCAATCTGAACCGCTGAACTCAAGCCGTATCGCTCAATCACCTGTCACTTCCTCAAAAATCACGCCACTGGAAACGCTACGCACCAACTCTCGCTTCTCTTGCTTCTGTTTCTCATCAGAGCTGTCATTGATAATGACTAGGGTACTAGAAACCTGAGTCGGGTCGTTCACATCGGGAAACGAAATAATACACAGATTAACACTATGTTGTTCTCTCGTGGCATGGGAAAGTAAGGTTTGGTTGAGGTAATCCTGCTGACGGCCTGCTTCATCCTTGGCAGTTAAAGCCGCATCAAACCACTTGGCAAAGTCACCAGTTTTGAGCTGAATTAACTCCCGTACAGACTTTCCTTCAATGTCGCTCAAACCCAGCAAATATTTAGCCGGTTCATTAGCAAGAGTGATGTGGCCCGTTTTATCGGTAAAGATCACGCCACTGGAAATGTTAAGCACCAAATCTCGTTGTTCTTGCTGCTGTTGCTTGACCGTATTAAACAGTCTGGCATTCTGGAGTGCTACCGCCGCTTGCGAGTTAAACGCTTCCATAAACTCCAGATCGCTAGACTCAAAACTTGCCTTCCAACAATCAGGGGCTTGCGGCCAATCAGCTGGATTATAAGGTGGAAAATTACCCTGTTTGATTTTATTAACTAATTGAGTGACACCCACTAACTCGCCATCTGAGTTAAACAGAGGCATACATAATAAGCTACAGGTGCGATACCCTGTCTTTTGATCGGTTTGCTTGGAGGTTTCCGAGTCAGGATGATTATACAAATCAAACGGAATCATCAGCGATTGACCCGTTGTCGCCGCTTTACCAGCGAAGCCTGCTCCCCTAGGAATACGGATTTCTTGTGCAGTGCTATCAGCTCTAGGAATTTTTGTCCACAGTTGATTGCGCTCGCGATCTAACACCCATACTGTACTGCGATCGGCATTCATCAGCTTTTTTGCCTCATCCATCACTCTCGTTAGAGTTTTTTCTAAGTCCAAGCCACTTTGTCCGAGGGATTGAATCGCACTCATCATCGCTGAAGCAGCTCGTTGTTTTTGGGCGGCCCGATAAAATAACCGAGAGGACTTAAGAATTAGTTGAATTGAATGGGCAATTTCCGCAAAGAGTTTTTCATCAGCGGCGGTAAAGCCTTGCCGATCGATCCGTTCAGCTAATAGAGTATTGGGAATCTGGGGGTATTTTAACTTGTTGATTAATTGAACTACCCCGATTAAATTTCCTTGCTCATCCAACAAGGGCAAGGCCAACATGGTGTAGGTGCGATAGACATTTTTTTTGTCGGTTTCCTTCGCCGTGCTCGATCGCGGGTCATCATAGAAATCATAGGGTATATTGACAGCTTCCCGTTTTTGTGCAGTTCCCCCAGCAATACCTTGACCCACTGGCACCCGAATCTCTAAGGGAACACCATCATCTCCCTGCGCCACAATCGACCAAAGTTCGTTTTTAGCTTCATCTAATAAATAAATGGTGGTGCGATCTGCCCCTAACAACTCGCCCGTTTTGAGGGTGATGGAACGCAACATTTTATGGAGAATGGCATCAAACCCTTGGCTTTCGAGCATACTGTCTACGATCGATAGGGTTTGATTGAACACTCCTAAGTCGAGTTCTAAGTTGGAGACGATGTATCTAAAACTTTCGGGAGTGAGGTGGTCGAGAAA
>DATNPT010000175.1:0-7006 GCA_036703075.1 Chroococcales cyanobacterium | reverse complement strand
GATTCACCCAATTGGGTGAATCAGTCGGGTGAAGCTGACAATTTCAGAGCACCATAGGATGATGGGAGATTTCATCAGAAGACATACCCTACTTGGATGCCCCGGTAGGGCTTTTTTTATTTCTCCTAGAACTACTAAATCTATTAATTCCACTTTGCTGAGACTTAAGATGAATATCACTGACTTAAGCATTAATCAACCCTTGCGCGGGGGGTTTGGGGAAACCCCCAAGTCCGGGTTTTCTCTAATACCTACAACTTTCATCTTAAGTCAGTGTCATTCGACTTAAGATAAATTGACTTTAAGCGAATCTAGGCGTGTTCGTGGATGTCGTCACTGTCAGTGTGACGCTTCAGGGTAGCCACATCAGTCGTGCTGTAATTGCAAAGAGTCTGCAAGAGCGAGAATCACCTCAAGTCTCTATCTTTATAGGGGCGGCTAAATGTAGGGAGCTAAAATTAGAGGTCATAGAATAGTTGCGACCAAAAAGAGACGTTTGAACGAGCTTCACAAGGACTGCTGCTGTTGGGATAATCTGTTTGTTAATTGCTGGTGTCGGCATTGCTAATATTACAATCGCAACGGTGATACAGCATACTCCGGAAATTGGATTAAGACGGCGCAACTCAGGGTGACATCATGCGGCAATTTATTCTGGAGACAATGTTGTTAAGTTTAGTAGGGAGTTGCCGCGATTATCGCAGTTTATGGATTAACTGTGATGGTTGCCAAGACTTTTAATTTGCCCTATAAACTGGACAATTACACCACCGCCTTGTCCTTAAGTTCAGCGTTGCTAGTAGGAGTGGGGGCTGGATTTTTGCCTGCCTTATGAGCGAACCGACTGAACCCCGTAAAAGCCCTACATAGCATATAACCCAAATGCGATCGCTAGTTCCAGATCGCAGCCATCTACCAAAGTTCCAATATGCGAAAAGCTTCGTCTCAAGGCTCTCAACGTCCCAAGCGACGCAATTATCTACCCTCTTGGGTTAGCATCCTAACCCCAAAAGTACTGGGTGTCCTCGCGGCTGTTTTAGGTACAGCCTGTACTCTCGCCTTTGCCTCTAAACCTCAACTAACAGCTAAACTAGCTACCAACACTTGGACAGAGATAAACTCCTCAGTTGTTCAACCTCCCACCTCACCAACTGCCCTCAAATCATCAAGTCCAAGCGATCGCGTAATCAAAAAGGACGCCACGATTTCTCCTAGGTTACGCTCTCCTAGAGATTCTTCTGTACCCCCTAAGAGGATATCTGAGACGTCACTTTTGCCACGTCTTATCGTTCCAGATGCCTCTAAATCACCCTTTTTTAGTAGTAGAGCAACTTTGAGCCGTTTTGTTCCCCCCTTAAACAGCAGGACGAGGGGGGATCGATCGCCACAGCCATCTGCACAGAATCAACAAACGGAGTCATTAGCTGAAGCGGATTCTTCAGCTCAGTTACCCCAAGAGCAATCGGCCCAACCCGTCGTTGAAACGCAACCCGCACAGGAGAGCTCGCAACCTATACCGGCACAACGAGACGTTGCTCTCACTCTGTCTGATGTTGTCATCCTTGCTTTAGAAAATAATCGCCCGCTCAAAAATGCTTACCTGGAAAGGATTGCTCAACGACAAGATTTAGCGGTAGCAGAAGACAAATTTTCGCCTAATTTCACGCCTGATATTTCCATATCGATTGCTCGATTTAGGTCGGATAGTACTATAACTAGTACGGATGTGGGGATTGGAGCAACTGTTTCTGTCACCATTCCTACGGGAGGAGAACTGAAGTTTCGTTGGGATACGACTAGTCAAACTTTAGATTTTGACAATTTTAGTATTGATGCGATCGCGATAGATAATCACATCTTTGAACCAAACTTACAGCTAAGTTTTACACAACCTCTACTTAGAGGCGCTGGCATCAATATCAACCGTGCTTCAATTGATATTGCTCGGCTGACCGAACAGGGAAATATTTTAGCTTTAAAATCAACGCTGATTGACACCATTACAGAGGCTATCTTTGCTTATCGAGAGTTACTCCGCGCTCAAGAACAACTGGCAATCGAGCAGCAATCGCTTCAGTTGTCTAAAGATATCTTGGAAGCAACTCGCATCTTAATTGAAGCGGGGAGAGTTGCTCCCGTTGATATTGTGCAAAACGAGACGGCTGTTGCAAATCGACAAGTCAGCTTGCTAGCAGCTCGGAATAAGTTTGCATCGAGAAGATTGGCATTATTAGATATTTTGGATATCGATCGCAATCTTGCTATCGTTCCAGCCGCAACTCCTAAGGCAACATCGATCAATTTAGACTCGAATAAGCTGAGGCAATTAGCATTTGAAAACCGACCGGATTATCTCCGATCAAAGCTAGAGCGAGAGATTTCTCAACTTCAACTGTTGTTGGCAGAAGACGATAAGCGGTGGGACTTAAGTTTGACGACGAGTTACAGCTATCTTAGAGATCGAAGCTCTGATGTAAGAGCTGGATTGATTTTGTCGCAAGAGTTCGGCGATTTGACTAAAGAACGGAGATTGGAGCGATCGCGAGTTAACCGCCTCCAAGTCGAAAATACATTTAACGACTTGAATGATAGTATAGAAATTCAAATCAAAGACCAAATTAGAGAGGTGAATCTACTTTTCTCTCAGGTTGGACTTGCTCAAAAAGCAACTATCTTATCTCAACAGCAACTCGATATCGAGCGCGAAAAGCAAAGGCTAGGGCGAGGAGCTGAAATTTTTGAGCTTGTGAGGCTGCAAAATGAATTAGCAGATGCCAAAAATGCTGAGCTGAATGTCACGATTGACTATCTCAATGCCTTGACACGGCTCGATCGCACTTTAGGGACTACATTAGACACCTGGCAGGTTAAAGTTGAAACCCAATAGTTATTAACCGCATCGATCGCTTTTAAAGACGACGTGCGGAAACCCCTCGTCTGAAGAGAGTTAGAGTGATGCCTAAAGAAAGACGCTCGAGAACGAAGAACTGGCTTTTCAGCAGGTTGAGGTATTTAAAAGGGCAGATAGAACATCCTGCTGTATTTATCGCCCTTTTGGTTATCCAACTGTTGGTAATCGTCTTAGTATTTCGTTTCTGTGAGTGGCCCTATGCTCAAACTCCCCAGCATACACTCTATCTCTACTACAACTATGCACGTCAGCTACTAGAAGGTAACATACCTTATCGCGATTTTCCTTTAGAATATCCACCCCTATCATTGCTGGCCTTTGTTCTGCCAAACTTGGTAAAGTTGGGGCGATCGCTGAGGTATGAAAACTACGTATGGTTGTTTGTGTTAGAGAATGCGATGTGGAGCATAGTGACGACACTAGTGCTGGTGCGAGTAGCGTCATTCTTACAACCTAAGCGCTCTGTAACTCAGGTATTAATCGTTTATGTCGTACTAGTTGCGATCGCTTCACCAATACTAGCCGATCGCTACGATTTATTTCCTGCATTACTGACCCTATTATCCTTGATGTGCATCCTAGAGAAATCTTCAACTTGGGCAGGTATTTGGCTGGGATTGGGAATTGTTGCTAAGCTCTATCCGGCCGTATTGCTGCCAATTTTTAGCGTTTACTATTTAATTAAGCGGGAGTACCGAAATCTACTCCATTTCCTACTAGGAATGATTGGCTCAGTGGTGATAACGCTATTACCATTTGCGCTATTTGCTAAAGGTCACTTACTAACGTTTCTCAGTTACCACAAAGCACGTGGGTTGCAGATTGAAACGCTTCCTGCGGGAATTATTAGCTTGGGGCATGTGCTGGGATTAACACAGGCAAAATGGACATTTCGTTACGGTGCATTTGAAATTGTATCGCCGTTCAACGATCTGATTTTGCAATGGTTACCGTTGGTGTTTATTCTCACGACATTAGGCGTAATCGTCAGTTGTTTTACTCGCTTTCGCTACGAGCGGGCAACGTATGGTGAAATTACAGGAGAAAGCATAGTCATCTATGCTTTGATAGCACTGCTGGCTTTTATCGTCACGAGTAAGGTGTTTTCACCTCAGTACATTATTTGGTTGTTACCTTTTGCACCGCTCTTGAGTTTGCGGCAAGTTAGCGTACTGGCGGCTATTTTTGCCATGACGATCGCGATTTACCCGTTTTGGTACGATGCACTGATCCAGTTTAAACCCAACTTAGTAGTGTTATTGAATTTGCGTAATCTTCTGGCGCTCGTATTCCTGCTGTGGCTACTACGCGATCGCGTGCCTGCCTCCGAGCGATCGCTATAAGACAACCACCCAGGAACTTGCTACACCGCGATCGCAAGTCTAGCGTTATTTTCCTCAAAGTCCCCCAGGATTGGGGAGCCAGTGCAGTCTTGGGATCTTCCCAAGTAGAGCACCTGGCGTGGATTTAGGGGGCGAAAAACACTTGTGCGTACACCGTAGTCCCTATGGGGGGGTACCCTTACGGGTACTTTTAAACGAGATTTCCGGAGCGAAAATACTCCTAATTGTAGTTGACAGTATCACAAGTAAGAGTACTTTACAACGGAAATTTTAGGGTTTAAAACTATGAATAATTCTTCAAAATTCAGAATTTTCTCTTGCGATGGCGGTGGCTTTAGAGGATATCTTACTTCTCAAATCCTTGAAAATATTGAAGAAGAACTAAACCACTCGCTTCCCCCCAATCGAGGTGAGTCTAGACTCAAACTGGGAGACTACTTCGATATGTATGCCGGTACATCAACGGGAGCGTTGATTGCCTGCGGGCTAGCTTTTGGGATGAGCGCGCAAGAGATTAGAAACGTTTACGAGGGTTTAGGGAAATTGATTTTCCCTGATATTGATAAAGGGAAGGAACTGCGATATAGAGCTGGTATATTGCTCGGCACGTTAATCCACAAGCGCCTAAGCCGAGTAACATCCGTGGATCGCTTTAAGTTTAGTCAACCTTTATTTGATGGCAAGGAACTCAAAAAAGCTCTTGAAGACATTTTTAAAGATGTATGTTTTGGCAATATCTCTAAGAGCAATAAGAGAATCCTGGTTACTGCTTATGACTGCTGGAATTCGTTGCCTGTTGTTTTCGACAGTCACAATGAACAACACCGATCGCTAAAAGTGGTTGATATTCTCTTAGCGTCTTCAGCCTATCCGGGTGGCTTTCCTTCTCATTCCGTACCGGGTGAAGGCATACACGACAAAACGGCTGAACCCGGTTATTCTCTGCCATCTGATGGCAAAAAACAACTGCCGCTGGTTGATGGCGGTTTAATTGCGAACAATCCAGCACTACTCGCTCTTTCCAAGTACTTGGAGCAACAAAAAAGCGATCGCCAAATTCCTGGCTCCGTTATTATGGCAAGCTTCGGGACAGGGAAACTAGTTCTCCAATTCGACAACAAAGAGACAAGGGAGATGGGACAACTGGATTGGGCATTTCCCTGTGGTAATCCCCTACTCGAAGTTGTCTATGGGGGTTATTCAAGAATGATTGACACCATTACCTCATCACTGGTTAAAAATTTCGCGAGCGATGATGACAATGAAGACAATTATTTTAGATTCCAGCCGTACATTCTAAGTAAGTCAGGACAAGCGAGTTATCCGTCTCCTGATTCAGTTTCGATCAAACCCGAACAACGCCAGCAGTTCGAGAAGGCAACATTCCAGTATGGCTCTAAGGTTGTCTTGGAGGATATCGCCCAAGCTTATTTGCAAGATAAAGAGTTAGGGTTTTGTGGCTCAAGTAATTTGCATTTACAGGTGAGTCAACGCATCAAGAAATTGGTTAGCTGCCTTTGGGAATCTCAGTCTGATACGTCTCAGGACAATTTCCCTGATGTTGCTTGATATCATGTCCGGTTAATTAGCCATCATAAATCCTGTTTGTAGTAGACGCTTGAGCGCCCTCACAAGAGGACTAAAGTCCTCAGTACAAACCCCTACATAGTTAGGTCGGATAGATGTATTCTATTCGGAGTTGTTTTACACTCTGATTCTCAGCCTCAAAAAAGAGATCGCGGCGGACTTCGGAACACCCTAATTCCTGAAATTGGTTGAGTTCGGAGTTGGATAAGGGCCAGGGAGGGCCATCGGGTTCTGCATCGGTATCGCGAAAACGAGTAATGATTAACAGCGTTCCTCCAGGAGCGACTAAAGATGCTACCGAGTCAATGGCCTTTGAGCGTACAGACAAGGGTAAGGCTTGGATGTTGCGGAATTCAAGCACTAAATCAAAGGCAGCATGCCATGCTGGATCGAGGTTGAACAGATCGGCAACGCGGTAATTAACCTGTGAATTGGGAAAGCGTTGGTGACACCATGCGATCGCAGTTGGTGCAATATCAAAGGCAGTAACTTGAAAGCCGAGCTGTTGCAACGCTTCTGCGTCATCTCCCAAGCCACAACCGATAACGATAGCAGAGCGCCCCTCACCCTTAACGCCACGTTCATCCAACCACTTTTGGCAGTAAGGGTGGCTAGTCAACCGCGCCCATGGGACTTGAGCAGAATCTCCCTCTGCCTGCGAGTAGAGCACTTCAAACCATCCCGATGGCTCTGATTTTTGCAGGGATTCAGTGGCTAACCACTTGACTTTCTGTCGCAAGGCTTCTGGTTGTTGTTCAAACATGGTTTTTTCTGGGGCTGTTTAGGGGGGAAGAAAGTTTCAAGGGCTGAATGCTTAATCGCGATCGCGTTTCACCAAATTGACGATCGCATTGGCTAATTGTTCGGGTTCTACTGGTTTGCTGATGTGTTCGGCAAATCCAGCAAGGAGGACTTGTTGGCGATCGCTTTCTCCCGCGTAGGCTGTCAAAGCGATCGCACAAATCTCTCTCACTTGCTTGCTCGGCATGGCTCGGATTTGACGAATCAGCATGTATCCATCCATTTCAGGCATGCCAATATCGCTCAACAGAATATCAGCTTCGGACTGCGGCAGAACGCTGAGAGCTTCAGCACCAGAGGAAGCAGCCGTCACCTGTGCGCCATACTGTTCCAAAATGAAGACGATTAACTCACGAGTGTCGTT
>DATNPT010000174.1:0-9468 GCA_036703075.1 Chroococcales cyanobacterium | reverse complement strand
AATTACTGTAACTTGAGACGCCATATCTATATTTTGTTCCTATCAAAAAACTGTTCCATCACTCTCTATCTGAATTGGGGGAATGCCGCCTTCTCTCAACTCGGCTGCAATCCGTCGTCCCGCCGTCCAGGTTCCTCCTTGTAAGACTTTCACGAGGGGCAACTGGTCAGCCGTTAGGTTGAGTTGTTGCCGGATAGCGGCAGCAATTTTGTCTAACAAACTGACCGTCAGCGCCCGCCACTCAACAATTACCTCAGACTCTGGTAAGTGCCGAGTTTGGAGGATAGCGGTATCCTTTACGGCTAGCAGTCCCAGATCGAGACACAAGCCGCCATTACGATACTCAGGTAAGCCCGTCAGCTCATCTAGCCCCGTAATCTCTAACCCCAGTTCTTGCAGAGGTTCCAACAGAGAATAGGTCAACCACTGGGAGAGTTTGTGAAAGGGGACGTAGCGATCGCTCGGATTATCCCCTGCCAAGGCGCTATGAATCCAAACATCACCTAAATTGATGCCTGCGATGGTCAGTCGCCCCGGCCAGATGTTGCCCAATCCCTCTAAGACAGCACTTAATACTGTGCTAGCAGCGAGTTGAGAATGGGGAGATAGGGAGATGGGCAGATGGGCAGATGGGGAAAAACTATTTTGTTCCCTCTCGCTTGTTGATGAATTCAGCAAGTAATTTACTAGATTACCAGGGCGTGGGTTCTCATCGCTAAACATTTCGGGCAGATTGCGGAGGGATTGCCCTAAGCGTTGTAACAGTTTGAGGCGGCCCTCGATGCCGACGAGTGGATTCGTCGAAGTGACTTGGAATCCTTGTGCCAGCGTTTGTGCCGTTAATTGTTGCAGTCCTTGGGCATCGGCTTGCAGAGGACGTTCTGGGTCGCTAGAGAAAGCGCCTGTCAAGAACATGCGGAAGCTCGCGACGGCTAACCCTTCCGAACGGCAAAACACCAATCCCGCTTCTGGTTCGCGATACTGCCAATCTGCACCGGCACCCGCATCGAGTAAGACACTGATAATCGCTAAGTCAAACTTCGTCTTAGCTTTTTCTAGGGGAGTGAGTCCTGCTAAGTGCTGTTCGAGTTCCGCAAGTCGGGGAACGTTTCCCACCTCAAAATGTCGCCAGCGACTATGAAAGGGAATAGTTAGATCGGGATATTGCTCGCGCATCACATTGATGACATAGTTAGCTACTGCGTCTAACTGAGATAAATCGCAACGAAAGTGATGCAACTGGTCAGTAACGACAAGAGAAAAAAGGCGATCGCATCGCGATCGAATTGCGGCTGGCGTTCTCAAATAGGCAATAGTGGAGCGCTGCTCCTCAGAACAGCGCACTCCCTGTTGATAATGATTCAAAACT
This sequence comes from Chroococcales cyanobacterium, assembly GCA_036703075.1. Classification (GTDB taxonomy): domain Bacteria; phylum Cyanobacteriota; class Cyanobacteriia; order Cyanobacteriales; family Coleofasciculaceae; genus DATNPC01. The sequence continues at coordinate 8,099 of DATNPT010000174.1, read as the reverse complement.
GCTTCCTTTGGGTAGAGGGGTTATTCTCACCCCCAAACTGAGATGGGGAGGCAGAGGAAACAGGGAAGTCAAGAGGAGGTAGAGACGAAATGCTCCCCCTACGACATCCCTTCCCCTGCTATCTTCGCTGACTAATCTACTAAAGTGCGCCCTTTAATCGCAGCTAGGGTCAGAGCATCGGGTACTATGCCTGGGGTATAGTATCCGGCTGCTTGCTTGGCGGCGATTTCCACTTGTGCATCGGCAGGAATTAACTCTGCTGGAATGGCGATACGCTGGACGACTTTGATACCAGACTTGACGATCGCGTTATACTTCATATCGCTCATCGAGACAAAGCGATCGATCTGCGTTATCCCCAGCCAATGCAGCACGTCGGGCATTAGTTCTTGAAACCGCATATCCTGTACGCCTGCAACGCATTCCGTGCGGTTGAAGTAGGCATCGGCGCGATCGCCACCTTCCTGACGCTTGCGGGCATTATAAACGAGAAACTTGGTCACTTCCCCTAAAGCCCGACCTTCCTTGCGGAAGTAAACCAACACGCCCGCCCCACCCTCTTGTGCTGTCTGAACGCAGACTTCAAGACCATGAACGAGATAAGGACGGCAGGTGCAGATATCAGAACCAAACACGTCCGAACCATTGCATTCATCATGAACCCGCACAGCCAGCAACCGCGTGGGGTCTGTAATCGCGTCAATATCGCCAACAATATAAACGGTAATGCCACCAATGGGTGGTAAGAATACATGTAAATCTGGACGCGTCACCAGTTCGGGATACATTCCGCCCGTCTGCTGAAACAAAGCGCGACGCAAGTCGCTTTCTTTAACATTCAGTCGCTTGGCAATTCCTGGTAGATACCAGACGGGGTCAAGGGCTATCTTGGTAACCACTAAACTGCCGCTAGTTTTCAGAATTTTTCCATCAACTGACAAGCGCCCTTTCGCTACAGCATCCTGTAGCTCTAGCATATTGATATGAGCTTTAGTAACCGCGATCGTAGGTCGAATGTCATAGCCTTGCTGGTAGAGATCGGCGTAAACGTCACCCACCATTGCGCCAAAGGGATCGAGGGCAACTATTTTGTTAGCATCAGCCCAACTCGGATGCGGACCAATCGCCACAACGGGAGAGGTGTTGGTCAGATCGGCGCGATGACCGGGCTGAAGCGCTCCGCTGGCAACGGCTAATGCCCGATAAACCGAATAAGAACCTGAGTGGGTACCGATCGCGTTGCGATGTGTTGAGTTTGTCAATGTGCCAACGATCGGTCCTCTGTGTTTGGGGTCGCGTTCTCCCCAGTGAATGGGTAGTGGTTTTGACGCCGAGCGACCCGGATGAGATGTTAAAACAATATGTTTTTGCTTAGATACGATTTGTGGCTTTTGCATGATGGTTCCTAGTAGAATGCACGATGAACCACTTAAGTTGGGGAATTTCCAACTTAAGAGCATTGAAATAAGCTCTAATCATAGCAACCTGATTTTCGCTATTGAAGTATCTGGTGGAGCAAAGTGCTAATTCTGTAATGATTATTGGCGTTTACCTACGAGATCGGCGAAAAACGTGCAGGTGCGATCGCTCAAATTGCTGAATTGTTTGAGGCTTGCTCAGCTCTGCTTAAATCAGCGACCAGTTATCCGCGACCAGTGACCTGGTGTGGCGTGGGGGACTAAACTTACCACTGTTATCGCAGTAGGCGTGCCTGCAATAGCAGGATAACCTTCCATTAAAAGCTTTCAGTTAACAGTTGCCAGGAGGGTAATTGACGCTTTTTAATGGGAACTCTACTACTTAGGGATGTTGTTTTATTCACGGGTTACTGGCCAGAAGTTCACTGTAGAACTATGAGGGTATTCTCTGCTCCTCGTAAAATATAGCTATTCTATGGACTATGGGCAGTTACAACACTCTTAAGTCGCTGCCATTGACCGGACAGCCAACTCCCACAATTGCAAGAGCAATCTTAGCCCCAATCCTTCTCGTACCAGGTGCACCATGATATCCAACTCAATTGAATCCTCACACCACCTTGACAGTTCTTCCAGTGGATTACTCATCGCTCAGGGCTTAAAAGAAAAATCTCAAAACTACAAAAAACTCTTAGCCGAGGTGTTGAAGTGGACAGGGGGACAACCCTTCCTCACCCAAAAGCTATGTCAGTTGATTGTCACGTCTGAGGATACACCTCCTGTAGGCGAGGAAGCACAGTGGTTTGAAAAGTTGGTGCGCCATCAGCTCATTGACCATTGGGAGCAACTGCCGGAACTAGAGCATTTGCGGACAATTCGCGATCGCTTGCTCCGGCGCAAGCAGCACAGCCTTAAGCTCTTGAAGCTCTACCAGCAAATTCTGCAAGAGGATGGGGTAATTGCTGATGACACTCCCGAACAGAAAGAACTACGGCTATTGGGTTTAGTTATCAAGCAACAGGGCAAGTTAAGACCTCACAACCGGATTTATGAATCCGTATTTAACCAGAGTTGGGTAGAAAATGCCCTAAAAACTCTACAGTCTGAACTCGTGCCCAGCGATTCAGAATTCTTAAGAACTCTAAGTGAATTAGAACGAAAACTTTTAGTTTCCCAAGTCGAAATCCTCTCGCAAGTAGACAATGATGCAGAGGAGCAAGGTTCGGCTCAGGTTCTCTATGAAGTGCTACGGGAAGTTACAACAAAAGTTGGAGAATTATTAGGTGCAGACCGTGCCACAATTTATTTACTCAACGATGAAAAGACAGAACTTTGGTCGTTAGTCGCAGAGAACGAGCTGGGTGAATTTCTCGATATTCAGGTGCGAGTCGGAGAAGGGATTGCCGGTCAAGTCGCCCAGATGAAAAAAGTTATTCATATTCCTAACAATGTCTACGACGATCCGCGTGCTGCATTAGTTAAGGAATATGACAAAAAATACAACTACAAAACCGAAAATATTTTAGCCTTGCCCATCTTGAACGAAGACAAGGAAGTCGTTGCTGTTATTCAATTTCTTAACAAGTTACAGCCAGAACATGTACAGGATAGGAACGAGCGTGCTGTTAGAGCGGTAGGCTTTACTAAATTAGATCTAGAACGATTGGCTAAATGTGTCGTTCCGATTCGGCGAATTTTAGAGAGTTGCCACTCTTGTTATAAAGTCATGAAAAAGCTGCGGGCAACTGCCGCTTTAGCTGAAGCTACCCGCTCTCTTGACCAAATTAATTTGGATACGAAAGCCATCCTACAACGGGTGATGAATACGGCTAAAAAGCTTTTAAACGCGGATCGCAGCACCTTGTGGTTGGTGGATCATGACCGGGGTGACTTGTGGACGGAACTTCCCGGCAAGGGGGAAGTGCGATGTGCGGTTGGGATTGGTTTTGCGGGTCAAGTGGCTCAAACCCGCGAACCGATGATTATTCCCTTCGACTTATACGAGCATCCCAGTGCTGGAAATGCCAAACGAACCGACGAGCAAACTCGCTATCGCACCTGTAGCTTGCTCTGTATGCCAGTGGTCAGTCCTGATGGCGAGTTATTGGGCGTCACTCAACTCGTCAACAAGCGCAAACCGGGCAATCAGCCTGAATACAACAAAGATGATTGGCCCACTGTTCCCGACTATTTCAAGATTAGTTTCGACAGAAACGATCAACAGGCGATGCAAGTCTTCAACGAACGAGTTGGAGTGGTGCTTCAGTTCGTTAGAACGCATGAAACCCTGAAGCAGCTAGCGCAAGTTGAACCCAAAGAAGCGATTTATAATGCTCTAGCGGTGCTGAGTAATGCTTTAGGCGAGCAGAGCGATGAAGCACTCTACAATGCCCTTTACCATCTCCTGAGTTTCATTTGTCTTTCTATTAACAAATTATTAGAAGCCGAGCGCACGACGATCTTCTTACTTGATGAAGAGGAAACGGGACTGTGGTCGTTAGTCAAAGAAGAAGAAGAAAGCAGCGATGCCACGGAAATTAGAATTTCCGCTAATCAGGGTATAGCCAGTAAATTAGTTGCGTCTAAGGCCGTACAAGCTAGCAACAATCCTACCAAGTATAATGACCTGCTAATCTACAGAGGCATCAATCCTGACGACTTACACAACCTTTACAGTCTGCTCTTATTTCCCGTTTTGGATCGACGAGGCAAGATCGTTGCAATTGTCCGGTCGTTCAATAAATTAAGATTTCCTGAACTATCTAGTATTCCCCTAGTAGAACAGATTGACTCCAAGGGCTTTACTAGAAAAGATGCCGAGAAGCTTCATCAGCGCGTTGATTCGCTGCTGCCAATTCTGCAAGCCTTCCAATCGTTTAATCGAGAGATTAGAACGATTCAGGAACAACGACGAGCTATAGATCCGCTCTATCAAGCAATTAGCTTTGTCAGCCAAAGCAGTGGTAATCCAGAAGACTTGATTCAAAAAGTGATGCAGGCTGCCAAACAACTCACTAATGCAGACCGCAGCACCCTTTGGCTTGTGGATTATCAAACCAATGACTTATGGACGACAATTCGCCAAGCTGATGGTTCTTGGTTAGAAACGCGAGTCCCGATAGGAGAAGGTTTTGTCGGTAAGGTCGCTCGAACGGTTCGCGCCGTGAATATTCCGTTTGACTTATACGATCATCCTGACTCGGATATCGCGCGCAAAACTGACGAGAAAACGCACTATCGCACTTGTAGCTTACTTTGCATGCCAGTTTTGGGTTCAGATGGTGAATTGTTGGGTGTAACTCAACTCGTGAATAAACGGAAATCGGGCAATCATGATGAATATGATGCGTCTACTTGGCCGGAAGTTCCTGACTTCTTTCAAGCTAGTTTTGATGAAAAAGATCAGAGAGATATGGAAATCTTTAATAACCAAGTGGGCGTAATTCTTCCCCAGGTCGTTCGGTAAGAAACAGCAGTTCTAGCCATCGATTTATTGAATTGAATTACCCGAATCAGTAGATGCGGGAGATTAAATATCTCTTAGGAGGTTTGATAATAGGTAATGGGCGAATCGCTTCACCCATTACCTAGAGTCACCGATAAAATTGATTTGCACTCGACTACTTACCTTTAGCGTTGATTGTTGACTTAGTTTCTAAACAACTTAGTCAACTCCTCATTGGATGTACCGAGGATACGTGCTAGTCGGGTCATTTCATTTTCTGTGAAACCGTCTCGCACCTCGGTCAATTCTTCGATAGATTTTCCGAGAATACGTGACAAAATTTTGATCTGGCGATCGCTAATATCTTTCCCCTCGAAAATACCTTTCAATTCTTGAGGAGTCAACTTGTAAGAATAGCAAAAACGGACAAATTCTCTCGTACTGACATCTAGTTCTTTTTGTCGTTGGCGAAGCATGTGGGCAATGGCTCTCGTACCATGTTCGGGACGTTTTGCCTTTTCGATGTATTTGGCCATCAGTCGGCTCAACTGAGTGCCGTTGTTACCCGATCGTCTGACCAAGTCCAAGCAAGCCAGTCTTAAGGCTTTGTTTAGAGTTTCGTTATCTTCCTGTAATTGTTCGTGTTCGTTAAATGTTTCAACGATGATACCCGCGAATTCTGGCGTGCAAAATCCAACAACTGTATCATCCGATGAAATGGCGATGTAGGTGCGATCCTGGTGGAATTGCAGGTGCAATGTTTGAGTAGTTGGTTTCATTAATCCAAAGTGTTAATAGAGCAACATAGTCGGTAAAGTTAGGCCATTGATTTTGCCAAAATCTTGCTCCTCGAAGATAGTCGTATAGAATGCTCCCATCAATTACTAGGCTATCTCAGCCAACTAACCTTAAATCTTGCCCTAAACGTTCTGATGATTGTCTTGGGTTTGACCGATGGTGTAGAGCGATTTGCCTAGTAAAAGCTGGGCTACAGCTCACTAACGACCCTTTGTCTCGTTTTAGAATACGTTTATTAGTCGGCAAAGTAGCTCTCCGGCTGGCTTACAAAGCTCTAGGAGCAGGGAACAGGGAACAGGGAATAGGGAACAGGGATGGAATTTTAATTGTGGGTTTAAAGCCCACTTTAAACAAATATGTTTTTCAAGGTGCCAAGCACGACGAAAAACCACGTCCCTATCCCAATCCACGTTTAAAAACGTGGGTACTGTTGCCTGTTGCCCGTTCTCTGTTCCCTTTGAACTAACACCCGCCACACCCAACCTCAGGGTCAATGACGCGGGAAAACAGGTGAAGTAGATAAAATACATTATTCACCTTATAAAAGAAAAGACTTTCTGTAATACGAGCGCCAATACAGTATGTATAAACCCGATCTCCCCGTAGTGAGGCATGAGACGCAAATGATATCGGTTGCAGGATGTACTCTGCCAAATAAGAGGTGAAATCGTTAGAATACGTTATCAATCTGCCAGAGACTTCCTATGGTACAAGCTCCTGCACCGATTACTACGACTGACCTTGCCACATTAGCGATCGATTTGATTGTCCGCGCTGGCTGCGAGTATGGGGATGTCCGTTTCTGTAGGTACCGAAATCAAAATCTTTACGCGCGCGATCGCTCTTTGAGCCAGCTCTCCGATAATGTCAGTTCCGGTTTCGGCGTGCGAGTTTTGCTCGATGGCGCGTGGGGATTCGCGGCTAGTCCCCATAAAACTCCAGCAGAAGTCGAACGGATTGTTTCCCTTGCCGTCGAGATTGCCAAAGGTAGTCGCCTCTCTCAGCAAACGCGAGTGCGATTAGCTCCAGTCAACGCTTACCGCGACACCTACACGACTCCGATTGAGATTGACCCGTTTACGGTGCCGATTACCGAGAAAGCTGAGTTGCTCTTGCATCTCAACGAGCAGTTGTTGAGGTATGAAGAACGGGGGATAAAAAAAGCTTACTCCTTCTTGCGTTTTGCTCGCGAAGATAAGATTTTTGCTTCGACAGAAGGTTCGCTGATCGAGCAAACGATCTACCGCAGCTATCCAGGGTATGGTTGTACTGCGATCGCAAACGGCGATGCTCAAAGTCGCAGCTACGAACGCCCGCCCCTAAATATTGGCTACGAACATATTAATCGACCAGACCTTTTGAGCCAAGTAGAACGTGTTGCCGAAGAAGCAATTGAAAAAGTTTGCGCCCCCAAGAGTCCTTCTGGTATCCGCAGCACTCTGATCCTCAAACCGACTAACCTGTTGCTTACCATCCACGAATCAGTCGGACATCCAACCGAACTCGATCGCGTCTACGGTTACGAAGCAAACTTTGCCGGTACCAGCTTTGCTACCACTGACAAACTTGGCAGACTGCAATACGCTGCCCCTTGGGTGAACTTCAAAGCCGATCGTACCCAACCTGGAGGACGCAGCACAATGGGTTACGACGATGAAGGAGTCCCTTCACAATCCTGGTATGTTGTCAAGGAGGGTATCTTAGTCGATTATCTAAGCGATCGTGAAACCGCTTATCGACTCGGTCGTCCTGCGAGTAATGGTTGCGCCTACGCCGATAGTTGGTCGAGCGTCCCCATGGTACGCATTCCCAATCTCGGACTCGAACCAGGCCCGGAGGGAGGAAGCCATACAGCTACGTTGGCCCAGATGATTGCGGATACCGAAGATGGAATCTTAATCGATGGTATTGGTAGTTTCTCCATTGACCAACAGCGACGGAATTTCCAATTTGGTGGAGATGCGTTCTGGCAGGTGAAGAACGGGAAAGTGGTAGGAATGCTTAAAGACGTTACGTACCACGCCATGACTACTGAGTTCTGGAATAGCGTCGATGCGGTGGGACCAACCTCAGAGCTTTTCCAAGGCGGTACAGATATTTGCGGCAAAGGTGAACCAATGCAGCTTGCTCAGATGACTCATGCTTGCGTGCCGGTACGAGTGCGTAATATTCAAATTGGTGGAGCCTCTTAACAAGAATCGCACTCACTTGAGGCGAAAGTTGCAGGTATTAGAAAAAACCCGGACTTGGGGGTTTCCCCCAAACCCCCATTGGGGGACAAGCGTCTCCCCCTCTTCCCCCCTTATCAAGGCAGGGCTAATTCATTGTGATGAGAGAAAAATGAGGGCAGCCAGAAGCTAGCGCTCGCATCGTTGGCTCTAACAAAACTGACTTCCTTGCAGCGCGAAGAATACCGATAGCTCTGGGGGACAGGGAAA
>DATNPT010000173.1:0-10758 GCA_036703075.1 Chroococcales cyanobacterium | reverse complement strand
TTTCCCTGTCCCCCAGAGCTATCGGTATTCTTCGCGCTGCAAGGAAGTCAGTTTTGTTAGAGCCAACGATGCGAGCGCTAGCTTCTGGCTGCCCTCATTTTTCTCTCATCACAATGAATTAGCCCTGCCTTGATAAGGGGGTATCGCCGCCAACCGACTAATGTATTCCAACAAACTGGGTTTACCATCGGTTTCAGCAAAATCTTTCAGCGTGATAAACACTGGAACTCGATCGCTCTGAAACTTGCCGCCGATACACTGAATCGCTAGATGCTTCAGAAATGTCGTTTTTCCTGCCCCCGGTTTACCCAAAATCATCAACTTCGAGAACTGCTCAACCGCCTCCAATCCCGGTACACGGCGTTCTCGCACATCACCCAGGCAAAAGCGCTCGAACTTTTCTGGGGAAACTTCCCGCGTCAGTTCCGCCAGTTCTAACCCTCTGCGTCCGGTGATTTTCTCCAAAATATTGACGCTGGTGTAGATTTCGCCCAGTCCAATGGGCTGAGTCATATCTAGCACCCGCATTTTCCCGCAGCGTTCCTGAATATAGGGCTGTATCTGCTGCCGCACCTCTCGCACCAGCGCATCAATATTTTGACTCTCATTCTGCTCTGGTTCTGACGATTCCAGTTCTACAATCTCCTCCCAGTTCAGTTCCAACTGGCTGCAAACGTCCATGAACACATTACAGTCAGTAGGATTGCCCTGCAACAGACTCCAAATCGTTTGACGAGAGCAACCCACTGCACCAGCGATATAAGTCTGCGACTGTTTCTTTCGCTTCAGAGCTTTTTTGATAATTTGAATACCTTCTGGAGATGCCTGAAGCGATCGCCTTCCCATAGCCAAAACAAAATTGTATTCCCTCAATTCTGACAAATCTGACAAGTCTGACAAAAAGCTAAACGCTAGCTCTGACCACGCGTTGAGGACGTTCAGAGATGCTGGAAGAGTCAACGTCAGAAACTAAATCAGAACACAAAACCCCATGAAAAACTTCAACATCCCCCCTGCATTCCAGCAAGTCTTCTTCACCGTTGTTTGCTTCACCCTCGTCTCTGGTGGAGCATCCTTATGGCTATCGAGCAAAGACAACCTATCTCCTCAACAAAATCGCGTCTTCGAGACGTGCAATACTACCTGGAATATGGGAATTGGTGCCATCTTTGGACTATTAGGCAGCAAGGCAACTGACCTATTTCAACCAAACGATGAGGAGGAAGAGGAAGAGTAGTGCATCAGTTCATCGAGCCAATGCTGGTGTCAGGGTGGGCAACCACTCTTCTCGCAATTTCGCGATCGCTTCTTCCTTCAGTGTCTACTTTCAAGCTAGGTCTAAAATGCTGCTTGCTCGCTCATCGCAGCAGTCGGTAGATCGTACTTGAACCCCGATAGTAACCATCAAAATCTATTCCAGATTCCCAGCTAAAGCGGGCTTTAGAAGACGAGTTGGATAGCACTCTTTGACAACCCTCCGCTATCCCTACACCAATGTGAGCATTGCCATGAGCAACCACTAAATCGCCAGCCTTCGCTTGAGAGCGTTCTATCAGTTGACCTCGACCTCCCTTTAGTGCTTCTACTAGAGATGAGACAAGGTTGGGGTTCGCACCCAAAGCTGGCATTCCTGCTCGTTGCAAAACGCGGTTGAGCATCCAAGCACAGGCATTTCTTCCTCCATCAGGCCCTTGGGCGCTGCTCGCTCCTCTTAGACTCGATGCAGCCGAGACAATTGCCTGATTTAGCGATTCTTGCACGGGTGGTGCTGAAGGTGGTGCGTCAGCTTGAATGGTTTCCGGCATCATCGGCACGGATGTTGTTGCCATTTGCTGTACAGTTGGGATGCCTACCACTGTTGGATTTTCTCGCCACCGACGTGCAAATTCCGCCAGGAGGTCTACAGAAATTTGCTGTTGCAACCAAGCGATCGCTAAATCTTGTTGGGGTAGTCGTTGGTAGTAGTTCAGAGCATCCAGAAGCAGCAACGTGTCTTGCCTCTGTAGCGTTGCCGTGTTCGCACCCAGCAATTGCCCTGCATACGGGTTAGAGGTAAACGCTGGCGTACTGAACGCTGGCTCTACAGGCGTCGAACTGGTGGGATTGGCTGCACCCGATACCTCCTGTAAGCCTGTATCGATTAGTCCTTTGTAATAAAAATACCAAAGCAGTGCTGCTGCTCCTACCTGCTCCACTCGTGCATTCGGGTCGAAGATATTATCGGCAACAAATTTCCCTCGGTTGTTCCCCGATCCAAAGTGATTGGTTCCGTTCCAAAGATACTCGGAGTTTAGCCCGCGCAGGGCATAATTCCAGCCATTCCAGGATTCAAACCGCCACAGCCATGCCGCAATGGAGCGGTCTTGAGTCGGATCGAACAGCTTCCAACGCAAGGCATCAACTGCACTTTCCACAAAGGTATAGGCTATCCCATTGGCGGGTAGAGCTTCCGGGCGATTTATTGGTTCACGAACAGTGCGATTTGTCAAGGGATCGCCATTATAAAGATGAGCGTCGCGGAACCCTAAGTCTCGGTAGTGTAGGATGCCGACAAACCACCAAGGTACGAAGGTTTGCCTCTCGATCTCTGCGTAATAATGCGATCGCAGATTGACGATGGTTTCAGCAGCCCTGGCAAGGTGTTCTAGCCAGCTACTTCTGATTTGGCACGTTGCAAAAAGTTGTTCGTAGTGAGGTTTGAGAGCATAAAGCTGGAAATCATTCATAAGACTTCCTGAGTATTGGAGCGAAGTGATTTTGTCGGCTGAACTTGTTAAAAATCTACCAAGGATTATTCCTGTTCTAGAGGAAACTTGAAAAATAGTTAGATTATCGCGATTCTCAGCAACGGATTCTCTCTATGTAGGGTGGGCACTGCCGATGAGAACTTGAAAACTTGATTCTCTCGTGAGCTGGCAGTGCCTACCTTACGATTGTCTCCCCGTCAGCATCAATTCACGATTGAAATGCACAACAGTTTATTACTCAGGGGCGCTGCGGACTAAAATGACAGTACTATTGACACCCCGCGCGATCGCTTCTGGTATATTCCCATTCACGACTTGCTGTAATAACCCTTCGCGACTGGCTCCCAAAACCACGACATCGCACTGCTGGGCATGTGCCAGATGAACCACGGCATCCGAGACGGAATAGGAGCGAACCGGAAGTGTTGCCACCTGGCACGAGAGTTCGTGGCTCAGTAAATAAGCGGCTCTTTCTAGTCCATCTGTGTCCGGAAATAAAATAGAAGGGGCAAACACTTGGACGACATCAATGTTCAGTTTCGAGCTGTGGGATGCTAGAGCCGGTAACAGTTTTACCGCATAGCTTGAGTTTGGACCACCCGCGATGGGTACTAACCAACGATTCCAGGCTATCGGTAAGGGGCAAGAGGCAACCAAGGTGCCATCGGGGAGTACCTCATCCCGATGTCCAAGTTTCACTAATACCAATTCGCAGGGAGCTTGTCGAATTAAGGTATCAACAACATTGCCAAAGACTCGCCCAGGACTAGTGGGGGACTCCGCTTTCCATCCCATCAAGATCAGACTAATATGTCGCTCCTTGATGGTTTCTAGAATCGCTTGTGACGTGTCGTGGGATGCGCGGATTTGCGTGTGGACGGGAATTTTCCAGTCGCGACCCAATTTTTCCGCCAGACGCAGCAATCGACGACTTCTCGTAGTTTGCACGGGAGTTTGAGCGGGGTTGTTATGACGGGGGATGGGAATAATTTGGAGACACTCGATTTCGTAATTGCGATTGCTAGCGATCGCTCCTGCCAATTGCAATAGTACGGGAGCTGTCTGCGGATTAGCCAGAGGAACGAGGATACGTCCTTTACCAACGGCTGGGGCGCGAGTTTGATAGACGACATACGAAGGCTCTGGACGCGGCCCTACCTGCTCGTTCTCACCACTAAGCTTATCGGCTTCTGCACGAATAATATCGGCACGGGTAATGATTCCCACCAGCTTTCGATCTTCGGTCACGGGCAATCGGCTGAGTTGATAGCGGTTCAGGAGGTACAGAACTTCGCTCAACGTATAACCAGGGTTAACGGTTATCGGATGGGGAGTCATCAGTTGACTCAAGGGTTTATCCCCAGGTAGTTGGCGTTGAGTGGCATTGGCAATATCTGTCTGAGTGATGATACCGACCAACACGCCGTTATCGACGACGGGAAAACCACGATGATGGGAGCGAGAAAACGCTTGAACCGCTTCATCCAACGTCATCTGACTCGCGAGGGTTTCAACTCGACGCTGCATCAAGTCAGCAGCCGTTAACCCAGCTAACGAACCCTGTTCAGTCGGTTGAGTGGGTAAGGTGTAACCTTTCCACTCCAAAAGCCGCTGATAGAGCGACCCTTTTGCGAATTTATCAGCAATTAGGTAAGACACCCCACAGGTAACCATTAAAGGCAGTACGAGATTGAAATTGGTTGTCATCTCAAACACGATGACGATTGCCGTTAGGGGTACTTTGGAAACGGCACTAAAAAAAGCCCCCATCCCGGCCAACGCATAGCTGGTTGGTGCGCCCAATCCCAGTAAATGAAACTCCCCGACTCCCACTAAATAGCCAAGCGCAGCCCCTAAAACGAGGGAGGGGTGAAATAAGCCTCCAGGTGCGCCGGAACCGTAAGAAATTAGGGTGAGAATGAAGTAAGCGACAAAAGCAAAGCTAGTAAATTCCCAACTCGCTTCACCCGTCAGCAGCAACTCCCGTAAGCCATTATTGTTGCGAAAAGCGGGTGGCAATAGGGCAACAACGCAGCCACAAATCATCCCCGCTAAACCAATTTTTACCGGCAAACTGAGGTTTAGGCGATCGTAAAGGTTCAAACTGGCGAGCAGTCCCTGATTAAACAGTGCACCGAACAATCCTGCCAAGATGCCCAATAAGAGATAGAAGGGAATCTCAGGTGCTGTAAAGCTGATAGACAGATGGCTCAGTTGCAGATTGAGATCCAAACTACGACCACCTAACAGCCGCGAGATAACGGCACCAATAAAGGAGGCAAGAATCGCTGTTGTCAGCGTTAGGTTCGATAAATCGCGCAGCAGTTCTTCGATGATAAATAGAATACCGGCCAGGGGCGCATTAAACCCAGCTGCTAATCCAGCCCCGGCACCGGCTGCAATCATCTGACGGCGATGTTCGGGAGACGTTGGCACCCAATGGCTCAATTGAGCAGCTAAAGCCGCGCCAATGTGTACGGTTGGGCCTTGTCGTCCCAACGTCAGTCCAGCCGACATCGAAAGAATGCTGGTGACTAACTTCACAATTGCCACTCGGAGATTGAGAGCAATGGGAAACTGAGCCAGTGCGCCTTTAATTTGAGGAATGCCACTCCCCGTTGCCTCTGTACCCAGACATTCAATTAAAAACCCGCAAAGGAGTCCGATGGAAAGTCCAATCGCGGGTAAAACCAAGCTAGCCGGTAGCTGGTTAGAGGCTTGAATGCGAAACGAGCCAAACCAACCGGCACTTTGCTTGAGCAAGACGGCAGAGAGTCCAGACACAAGACCAATTAAACAGGCTTCCGCAATCGCGAGGCGTCGTCTTGGGAGTAGCCATTGGCGGAAAGCTTTGGGAAGGGAAACTGGCGGCGTTGCCATTAGTCAGTAGCAACAAAATAAGGGGGCAGAATTTATGAAAATAAGGTTATATACCTTCCCAAAGATAATAGCAATTTAAGTCTATCAGTTAGGCTTGGTTTAAGCTAGATTTGCACGCTTTTACCATTAACTCAGACCCATGAGAGCCACTAAGGATTTTAAATCTGGCACTTCTAAATCTGGAGTTGCACTAGCTGGAGATGTTGCACCAAACCCTTCTTTACCTTTTCTCCGATTCACCCATACTGTGGTAAGACCGATACTTTTTGCGGGAATCACGTCGTGATAAACGCTTTGGGCAACATGTAAAAATTTTTCGGGAGCGATGCCCATTCGTTCAATCGCAAAGGCAAAGTTTTGCAAGGATGGTTTATAAGATTTGACTTGTTCGGCTGTAACGATCCAGTCAAATTCTACCTGGAGCTTTTTAGCGGTGTCGGCAAATAAATCGTCATCAATATTAGAAATAATACTAAGCTTATATCTTTTCTTTAGCGCTTGCAATGCAGCGAGTGTATCTGGAAATGGTTGCCAGTCTTTGATGGAGTTGGCTAAAGCATCTAATTCTGATTCAGTTGGCTCAAAATCTAAGGTTTCACCAAAAACCTGCATCACTCGTCTCAAAACTTCTCGGTAGTTGAGATAGTCTCCCGATTCGTAAATTGATTCCTGCTGGGCAAACAATTCAAGAATTTCGCGATCGCTAGTTTCAATCTGATAATCAGACAAGATAGGTTTGATTGCTCCTAAAAGTCCACTTTCCCAATCAATCAAAGTTCCATAACAATCAAAACTGAGAACTTCAACTTGTTGAAAATCAATCATTTTTGGTTTTAACGTAGATAATAGCTAAACGAAGTTTTAGCTTACTATAGCGTTTCTCAATTAGATGAGGTACAAAGTTCTGGGTTTTCGGGAATGGTGAACTTGGGGTTCCCTCTGGGGATAAGGAGAATGGGGAATAGACACAACCAGCGAACAGTGAACGTCACTGTTCACTGGTTGAACCCAATTCCATCTGTTTTCACTTGACTCTTACATCAATGACGCTGGCTCTGAAGTTGTAATCCATGCCTTCCAACTCTACCGGCGTCCCGATTTTAATTTTGCTATTGCCCAGCACAGGTCCATCTTTGGTGATTTGTCCTTGACCGGTCAAAGTCATGAATAAATCAGTGCTAAAAGAGCTGCGCGATCGCGGATCGGGTAGCTCTTTAACAGAGCCATCCGGCTGCGGTACAGCCAATGTTTGCGGCAGTTTTTGTACTGATTTAATATCAACCTGACCGTAGGGTTGATTGCGAATGATGATATTAGTCTTTTTCTGCTCTTGAAATTGCTCAATCAACGCGCCGGGATCGCGCACGGAGAGACCCCGAACAATGATATCCACTTCTACTGGTTTTGTTCCGCTACCAATTTGTGCCACGGAACCAGAGGTGCCGGGAAAGAGAAAGATGCCCACAACGACCAATAAAATTACTAGGGCAGCACCCACGTCGAGAATACTTACCTTCCCGAACAAACGTCCTTTAGAATCTACTACAGCCATAACCGTTGTCTGGTGTTTTTGCAAAAAGAACTGTTGGAATAGAACCCTGGCGTCAAAAGCACACAGAATACTCAGTTGTACAGTCCTGTGATAAGTTACCACGACTACTGCTTGAGATCAGCATGGCTTTGTTGGCTCTTTGATGTAACTATTCTCCAACACCGTAGCGTCTTATTCTCTAGCAAAAACTCCTAGAAGCTGAGAGCCACTTCGCCCTTCTTGGATTTATGCTCTACTCACGACTAACCGCGAACAACTCTCACTTGAGTGTCTCTAACTTGCTGCTACTGGCAACAAAAAGCCCTGCTGCCAAAAATGCTACAGCTCCCACGAGCGCACCCACAAATGGAGACAAGCTCCCTGGCTGACTGAACAGGGTACCAAACACGCTAGAGGCAACAGCTCCACCACTAAAATAAATCCCTGTCCCTAAGCCTGCTTTATCGGGCGGTACCATAGATAAGGCAAACGGGATCGTACCATTAGAAACTAAGCTGAAGGCACCTCCTAAAGCGATCGCAATCCCACTAGCTAGCACGCCATTACGAGTTAGTGCCATGAGTGCAGTAAACCCAGCCATAGCGGCTAAACCAACGATCATTGCCTGACGGTTGCCCAAACGAGTGGCAAGAGTTCCGGCAGGAATTGCTGTCAGTGCTAACGCGATAAATATTCCGCCTAAAATCAAACCTTTATTCGCACCTGGAACTTGAGTGTCCAAAATTTGGGGAAAGACTTGCATCATCAGCCGAAATCCCAAGGCAACTCCCACTCCCGCACCAAACACTAACGCTAAGCGAGGCAGAGAAATCTGACGCCAACTACTAGAGAGTTGAGAACTTGGCGCAGACTCTGATATTGGCTGCTGTACGCTACGATCCGGGTTGACCATCCTCAACGCCGTTGCGGCTACCAGTAATGTGAAGGAGCCGATGGAAAAGGTAAAGACTGGCCCTAAACTAAGAATGAATTGATTGGCCAAAGGGCCCATTGCTCCAGCAAGACCCCCAATGAGAGTGAGGATACTAGCGGCTTGAGGTAGGTTGGTGCCAAAGGCATATCGCCCTAGTAGTGACAACGCTGGACTGCGAAACACTGTCATTGCCAAAGCCCAAGCAACTAATAAGACTGGCAATACCCAGCGCATAGCTGTTGTTGGCGAGTTGAACGCGACAAAGGCTGGGATGGCGATGAACAAGGCTGATGATAGAATCACTCCCACAGAAATAAAGGGAAAGCGAGTGCCAACCCAGCGCTGAGCGCGATCGGAAAATCCACCCATCAACGGCTCCATTACCGCTGCTAAAATATTTTCTAGAACGAGCAAGCCTGTAGCGAATTCCTTAGGAAAACCAAACTGAGTTAGAAGTTTTAATAGATAAAGGTTGTAAATTACCCAAGTTAGGGCGATCGCTCCTTGAACGGCGGCTAGTCCCCAAACTTGCAGCCATAGGATTCTAGATGAGGCGTGGGAGCTATTCATGGCTGAACCTCAAGCAAAAGTTAGTAGTTGTACGTCGCTAGCTTATCTATCACCCTGTCGTTCAGAATTTATGCCAGAAAGCTAAGGATGCTAAATTTTAAGGCTAATAGGCGATTGCGCTCCTACATAGTAACCGTTGTTCTCTGTCTCTTTGATTGACTGCCATGAACCGCAACTTAGAACAGATTAATCATCCGCGATCGCTTGCAACCAAGTAGCATATCCTGTGACATCTTTAAGAATAGAACTAGCATGAGTAGGCAACGTAGCTCTGAATCTACTACTAGACATCGTACTCTCCCGCCTTTAATGCAAATAGGTGCAGCTCAACTGGCAATGGCTAGCCTGCTAACAATCGCCATCCCCAGTAAACCTGCTGCGGCTGCTTCAACCAATGATTTTCAATTTTGCGCTAATTACCTACGGCGTGCGAGTATTTCACCTGAACTGATCTCACAAGCCTGTTCCGAGGCCTTATCGCCCAAAGAGTTGGCGAAGTGCGCGATCCGAATCAACGTACAGACACCCACTCCCGCTAGCGATGCCCTCACTGCCTGTTTGCGGGTTCGACGCCCTCAGGACTTAGCCACCTGTGCTGTTGATATTGGCAAAAGCACTCGCAGCAAAGATGCGCTTGCCGTTCTTGATTACTGCCGTCGCAGTCTTCTCCCCGTGCGCTTTTCTGAGTGCGTGATTGGCTTGACTCGCGAAATTGACTATTCTATCCCTAGTGCTCTGAATGCTTGCATTACGGCTGAAGATTTTCCCCGCAATTTGACTCCAGCTATTGCGCCGCCACCGTCATCAAATCCCACTCAACCGCCAAATGTGCCAAGCAGCGTCCAGATACCACAAAACCCCACTACACCAATCGGGCCCATTAATCCAACAAACGTATCACCCAACTCTTGAGACTCCACACCCTATTTCGTAAAGGGGTGCGGTCATATGTAGTTGGTTGGGACTGACGCACAGATGCGGGGACGCGGGGAGAAAGAAATTTTGGTTACCTTAACTCACCAACTTTGTTTAACCGCACCCCTGGGAAAAAGCCTCCAACTCGGGTAGGGGTAACCACGGGGGGTTGCCCCTACCATTAATGAACCGACCCTCTAGCGTTCGCGTTAGCACCCCACTTACTCTTAGATGCTTCCAGGCTTATCAGTTCTTAGCTCTGCGAGCGTTCTTTGACTGCGGCTGGGCATTCTTCATAAATTTTTTGGACTTATGGAAGCTCAGTGCAGCCAAGCTGAAGCCGTCATTGAGCAACTTAACCATGATTATGTCTTACTGCGCCAGATTCGGATGTTACCCCCAGGATAAGGAGGCGATATTTTTGCGATCGCCTTGACTGCCTATGCCGGAGAAAGCGATCGCCAACAAGCTCTTGCCGGTGGGTACCAACTTCACCTCCCCAAACCGATCGAACCAGACCGATTAATTGCCGCAATTCATGCCAATACTCGGTTACAAATCATCGAGTCCATCTATAGATATTAGGTGCAGATGTGAGACAACACAATATTTAATTCAAGACTCAATTGAAGAGCTTTTACTTGCCTTCCACTGCAGCAGTTTTCTGAGTCGCTAAGATAAAAGTGATGCTTTAGTTTAAATTACACGACGGACTTCCTATCGTGGAAAATTTCAATTGCGATGCTACCGTTTTTCTGAGTTTGTTTGTAGCCTAACTATGCTACTTTATCGCCTATTCTAGCACTATAAAACACCGAATTTTGATAAACCCTGTATCTAAAGACATAAAACGGATTAGTCATGCTCCTTCAATAGCCTCGCCAACCAGAATCTCTCCTTACGACTGCTAGATTACCTTCTACAAGTCCCCGCAAGTATCAGTCGGGGATTATCTCGCTCGCGAAGGCATACCATCCGCCAAAGTAAAGTTACACTAAGATTATGTAAATACTTCTTAAATATAATTTACGTAGCTTTGTCGATATGCCAAAACTTATACAGAGGTCGTAAGAAAAAAATGCGCGGTGCTGAGTTTTTCAAGTTAACGATTTAGATTAGAAGAAAAAACAAGGAAAAAAGTCTATTTCCTGACTATAGAAAATAGCAATTAGCTCATAACT
>DATNPT010000157.1:0-3756 GCA_036703075.1 Chroococcales cyanobacterium | reverse complement strand
TCTACTCTGGCTAAGATAGCGAGTTTGGTTTTGCCACTGCCTTGCTTTGCAACAAAAGTATAGGGACTACCAAGGTCGCTTGACTGACGTACTATACTAGCCCCATAAATCCCAAAACTCGCCCTGTTTTGAGCGATCGCGAGGGGATGTGATTTTGACTTATGAGAATTGCCCAAGTCCTCCTCACCGCTTACCTGAGACGCCATCCCGACCATATCCGGCTCTCCCAATTTAACTACTTATCGCGCTACGTCTGGCTCAAAGACCTTCTGGATGAGATTCGACCAGAACTGTTCCCACGCGAACCCGAGGCGGAACAGCTAGAAGCCGTTGAAGCCGAAGCACCCAGCGAAGAGATTGTTAAGCTTCTAAAAGCCGAGATTCGAGGGCGGCGAGGTACGTATCGAGTTGAGCACTGGCTGGGCAAACGGGGTATGGGACAACTGTTTTCTGGGGTTCAACTTGGGGCGAATCGACCTGTGGTCGTCAAAGAATACCTGCTGCCCCGACGCTATTTCAACCAAGATGAGGCACAGCAGCGACAGAAGGCCTTTGTCAGCTTAGCAGGGGTGAACCTGGCCGATGGACGCATGCAGGATTTGCGAGTCATTAGTCCTATGGAGGCAATCGCAGACACGAACTCGTTCGAGCGCTGCTACCTCGTAACCGATGAGCGAGATGCCTGTCTTACCCTAAAAACCTACTTAGCACGAACCGGTTCAATGCCTGCCGCACAGGTGCGCGTAGTCCTCGCTCAACTCCTGCAAACTCTAGAACTGCTCCACCAGCAAAAATTTCGCCTGCCCTCCGGTCAAGTCCAAGTTGGATTAGTCCACGGCAATCTCCATCTTGAAACCCTCCTGTGGGTAGAAACCGAGGGGCAATTTTATATCTATCTTTGTGATTTAGCCCTCTGGGAGCGAATTTTTGATCCGCCAACAACACCACTGCAATCGCATTCCGTTGCTAAAGATTTGGTAGCTGTTGGATATGTAGGGTTTTACTTGCTCCTTGGCAAAGCCGCTCCAGAACTCGATCCGCGTCAAGATGAATCTTGGCCTGCAACCGAAGACTTGCCACTTCAGGACTTCATCCTCCGCTTACTGAGAATCGCACCCCCCTTTGAGAGCGCACAAGTCGCTCGACAAGCGCTGTTACAACTTCCTCAACCCACACTGGCTAGCCAGCGAGTCTTGGAGGGAGAAGCGGAAAGCTCCGAAACCAAACCTCTTTCCCGCTTCCTGCTCCTATTTCTGACTTTATTGGGTGTGGGATTGTTGGGAGCTTTAATCTGGGCATTACTGCCAAAATCTCAACCTAACGCCAGCACTCGGAACGAACCCCAACTCTGCTGCCTGAAGGAGGTAAGTGCAGTACCAACGGGAACATTTACTTACACTGCCGTAGAGGGCGGAACTTGGAGCTATGCGCTAGGGCAAACGGATCTGAGACAACGGGGACAATCGCTAGATGCTAAGCTCAGAGAGACTCACCCCAAATTACAGCTGAATTATAAAGCTTCTCAGTCGATTGATGAGGCGATCGCAAAAGTTCAAGCCAAACAAGTTGACTTTGCAATTGTCCCTATCCTCCACCCCCTGCCCATTGACCTAACTTACCAAGAGTTTGGCTATGATGGTTTAGCGGTTTTTGTTGCCTTCAGTTATGCGCGACGCGATCGAGGATTACCCAAAACATTAGAGGGTCAAATTACTCTAGAGCAGATTAGGCAGCTCTATTTGAATCAAGTTTCTAATTGGCAGGATTTAGGCGGAGCGGGTTTGCCGATTAAGCTTTATGCCCCAACCGATTCAGAAGCGATTCAGGTTTTTGAGCAGCGCGTTCTTAAAGATTTAAAATTTAACCAATTAGGACAGAATCAGGTGACTCAACTGCCTGCCCTAAAAATGCTCCGGACTGTGCTGCAAGACTTTGAGTCACAGGGAGTGGGAAGCATCGGCTTTAGTTCCCTAAGTAGAATTTTTGGTCAATGTTCGATATATCCGTTGGCTGTACAAGCTCAGGGAAAAACTCCTGTGCAGCCACTTGTCCTCAACCGGAATCAACCCATCGACCCAACTACGGATTTATGCGATCGCAAAGGGAGTTATCACCCCGATGTAGCAGCTTTTCAAACGCAACAATACCCTCTTGCTTATTCCCTCGCTGTTGTTTATCCACGAGATAATAGTCTCCCGCCTGTGGGCGAAAAGTTTGCTGCACTCTTACGCACATCTGAAGGACAACAGTTACTCAAGGAACTAGGATTAGTACCGCTTAAATGAACTGCTCCAGACCCAGAGTTCGCAAAGGAAATAATGTCACGATAAACTAAGGTTTAATCGCGCTTTTCGACATTTCAATCGGCACGGTAAAGTGAAACTGACTGCCTCGATCTTTACCTGCTGATTCCGCCCAAATTTTTCCTCCCATTCCTTCCACAATGCGGCGACAAATCGCCAGCCCTAATCCCGTACCTCCAACTGTGCGTCGCAGCGCTCCTTCCTCTTGATAGAAGCGATCGAATACGGCTTCAAGCTGGCTGGGTTCAATGCCGCGACCTGTATCCGCAACAATTACTTCTAACAGGGGACGGCGATTGCCGTTCTCCTGCCACGAGATTTCGCGATCGCTTAACTCGGCTTCATTCACTTCATAAGGACAAATTCGAGCGAGTAGGGTGATCTCACAATCGGCTTCAGTGAACTTGCAGGCGTTATCGAGGAGTTTGCTTAAGACTTGTACGAGTTCTTCCCCATCAGCTCGAACGGCGGGTAATTCAGGGGGTAGCTCAATTTTGATTTGAGGTAATCTCTCTTGGGGTCTGCTCGTTTTGAGACCGCTTAGCGCTAAATCGATCGCTTCTTTGAGCTGAATAGATTCTGGGTGACGGTGAACTTGACCGCTTTCGAGTCGAGACAGGATGAGGAAATCTTGAATCAGCCTCCTCAAGCGTGCGGCATCCGACAAAGCTGTTTCCAGCATAATCTGCTGTAATTGTGGAGCGAGATCGGGTTCGCTGGCTAAACTTTCCAAACAAACTTGAATCGTTGATAAGGGCGTTCGTAGTTCGTGACCGACGATTGCAATTAGGTTACTCTGAGTGCGCTCTAAGGCTTCTAATTGATGGTTAAGCGCAGCTAAGTCGGTGTAAGCTTGAGCTTGGGTTAAAGCAACGCCAGCTTGAGTCGCGATCGCTTCGACTAACGCAATATCATCAGCTTTCCAGAAATAGGGTTCTCGACCCCCATAGTGCAGTTCCAACATACCGAGTAACGTGCCTTGGTAGCGGATCGGAACCAGTAGCCAAGACCGAATTGCAGCACGCCGAATGTGTTCGTGAAGCGTGGGATTATTTTGGAGGTTGGGAATGTTACGCACATTTGCGATCGCAACAGCCCGCTCTTGAGCGATAGCGACTTGAATTAGCGGATTATCGACTAACGACCACGTTTCTCCCTTCAGAGAAGGTAACTCTGGAGGCACAAATTCATACTCAATTTGAGCTTGGCAATCGCTAGGACGACAGCGGTAAAGCAGGCAACGGCAATTGTCAAAGGTATGGCCTAATTCCCGTACAGCGGCGGCAAGCACGTCTTGAGGATTGAGAGAACAGCGAATGGCAGCCGTTATCGCATTGACTAGATGCTCATTGCGTTCTTGGAGCGCGATCGCTCGATAGGCTTTGAGCAGCTTATACTGAGTTGCCTGTAAATAATTCACCAATCGCTCTGCAAAGACTCTAGACTCTGAATT
>DATNPT010000144.1:0-10258 GCA_036703075.1 Chroococcales cyanobacterium | reverse complement strand
TGGGTGTTGTCAGTAATGTCCCCGGTGGATTGGGCGTTTTTGAAACCGTCCTCTTACTCATTCTTTCGTCTCAAATTCCTGCTGCGACAGTTTTGGGTTCACTACTAGCCTATCGAGGAATTTACTACATCCTCCCCTTGGCATTCGCCACGATACTGCTAGGAGTTTATGAAATAAAAGAGCGATTGAAAACCCATTCTTTCTAAATAAGTGGCATTTTTTATATTCAATCTTATAAAAATGATTAGCTGACTTAGAGCTTGCACCAAAAATCTTTGCGTTCCTTTGCGTTAAAAAAGGCAGAATTTATAGATCCGTAGAGAATGGTGCAAGATATAAGCTGACTAAAACTACCAACGAAAATTAAACAGACCTTATAGAAAGAGGCGGTTTCGATAGATGGCAGAACACATTCAGGACGTTTTCTGGTTTACCTCGGCAGACCGTCAGCAGCTACTCTATGTCAGTCCAGCGTTTGAAACCGTCTGGGGTCGTCCGCGTGAAAGCTTATACACTTATCCTGGCGGTCATCTGAAGTTAATTGTGGATTCAATTCATCCGATCGATCGCGATCTCGTCGTTGCCGCCTTAGCCGAACAATTTCAAAACGAATACAACCAAGAGTATCGAATTATACGACCAGATGGGTCAATTCGTTGGATGCGATCGCGTGCCTTCGCCGTTCAGAATCCGTTTGGAGAAACGTGGGGCATTGCGGGATTCTCAGAGGACATCACCGAACGTAAACGCGCCGAGGAACTCTTACAACAACGAGAACAAGAGTTTAGAGTCCTGGTGGAACTTTCTCCTGATATCATTTCCCGGTTCGATCGAGAGCTGCGTCATCTTTATATCAACCCAGCGATTGAACTGGCAACGGGAATGCCACCTCAAGAATTTATTGGGAAAACCCATCAAGAATTGGGCATGCCTCAAGAACTTTTATCGTTATGGGACCAGTCAATACAAAAGGTATTCCAAACCGTTGAACCGGATGAACATGAGTTTAGTTTCTTGACTCCCAACGGTCCAAAATATTACCAGTCCCGTCTAGTGCCAGAATTAGCAACAGATGGTTCTGTTGAATCCGTCCTAGGGATTTGCCGTGATATCAGTAAGAATAAGCAAACTGAAGAGTTACTGCGAGAGAGCGAAAAGCGCTTTCGCACGGTGTTTGAGTTTTCCCCCATTGGTATTGCGATTGTTGACACTCAAGGGATTTGGCTGGAGACGAATCAGGCCGTTCAGGAGATACTTGGCTATTCTAAAGAGGAATTACACCACCGAGCCTTTACCGAGTTTACTCATCCTGATGACCGAGCAGAGAATTTAACTGTGTTGCAAGAATTGCTTGTGGGGACTCGGGCTCAGGTCAACCTAGAAAAGCGCTACGTCCGCAAAGATGGTTGCATCGTTTGGGTGAATCTATCCGCGACTGCTGTTTGTGATGGTAACGGCTTACCCAATTATGCGATCGCAATGATTCAAGATATTAGCGTGCAAAAACAGGCTCAGTTAGAGCTACAGCAAGCGCATGATGAACTGGAGAAACGGGTAGCCGAACGCACTGCTCTCTTAGAGCAAGCAAATACACTTCTCTTGCAAGAAGTTGTCGAACGCCAGCAGGCACAAGAGGCACTCAAAGCTCAAAAAGATTTTCTCCAAACGGTCATTGATACTAATCCAAACATGATCTTTGTCAAAGATAGACAGGGGAAAATCATACTCGCGAATCAAGCCTATGCCGAATTCCAAGGAATGATGGTTGAAGACTTGCTAGGACTGAGGGATGCTGATTTTAATTGCAATTATGCCCAAGTCGAGCAATTTGGACGTGAAGACGAGGACGTGTTCGCCACATCACGGCAGGTTTTCATTTCCGAAGAAGCTTGCTGCACTGCCACAGGGGAAGAGCGTTGGTATCAAATTAATAAAAAGCCGCTTGTTTCCAGCGATAGCCAAGTTTTTGCAGTCCTTGGTGTTTGCACGGATATCACCGCCCGCAAGCAGGCGGAAGAGGCACTCAGACAAAGTCATGAGTTTCTCCAAACCGTGATTGATACCAATCCGAACCCTATTTTTGTCAAAGATAGGGAGGGCAAGTTCATCCTCGTCAATCAAGCCTATGCCAATATTCATGAATTAACTGTTGAAGACGTGTTGGGACTTAGGGATATTGACTTGCATGTCAATCACAGCCACACAGAACGGTTTATGGCTCAAGATGAGGAAGTGTTCGCGACTTTAGAGCCAAAGTTTATTCCAGAACAGGTTTACCACACCCGGACTGGGGAGGTGCGCTGGTATCAAACGATTAAACAGCCGATTTTTTCTAGTAATGGTCAAGTCTGTCAAGTTCTTGGTGTTAGTACCGATATCACGCAGCGCAAGCTGCTTACCGAGGCACTCGAAGAGCAGAAAGCGTTTCTCCAAACGGTTATGGATACGAATCCCAACAAGATTTTTGTCAAAGATAGGGAGGGCAAGTATGTGCTAGTCAATCAAGCCTGTGCCGATTTTTGGGGAATGAATGCTGAAGATATGATTGGCAAAACGGATGCACAGTTGGATTTCAATCAAGCGAATACAGAGCTGTTCCTCGCTCATGACCGTGCAGTATTTGCTACGTTAGAGCAACAGTTTTTTCCAGAAGTGGCTTGTCACAGACTAACTGGGGAAGTGGGCTGGTATCAAACGATCAAAAAGCCAATTTTTTCTAAGAATGGTGAAGTCTGCCAACTGTTTGGCGTTTGCACGGATATCACTGAACGCAAGCTGGCACAGGAGGCGTTGCGCCTGAGCGAAGCACGATTTCGGTTGGCAGTCGAGCATATTCCCGATGTCTTTGTCATCTATGACGCTCAGCGACGATTCCAATTTGTGAATGCACAGGGACTTAGAATCAGTGGAAAGACTTTAGAGGAACATCTCGGTTATCGGGATGAGGAAATCTGGCCCGATGAAGTCACCGCTAAGTATTTACCCATTCTCAATCGTGCTGTAGAAACGCGTACCCTCCAAACTGGAGAATGTACAATTGCTGTACCGCATCGAAGTACAGCGACTCTCATTGTTTCCTATGTTCCGGTACTAGACGAACGCGGAGAAATTTACCAAATTCTTGGCATTACTCATGACATCACACAGCGCAAGCTTTCAGAAGAGCGGCTGCGGCACAGTCAGGAGCAACTGCGCGAGAGTGAAGAGCAACTACGCCTTGCCTTAGATGCTGCCCGCATGGGCTTCTGGGATTGGACTGTTCAGACGGAAGAAGTCGCTTGGTCAAATCACCTCGAACAACTGTTTGGCTTTGGTGTGAGTACATTCGAGGGGACTTACGACGCTTTCTTGGCTAAAATCCATCTAGAAGACCGCGCTCGCGTTGATTCCCATACCCAGCACTGTCTGGAAACGGGGGAGAACTGCGACATGGAATTCCGCGTTGTCTTGCCAGATGGGACGCTTCGTTGGCTAGAAAATAAAGGTCGGGTGATTTACGAGGCAACAGGCGCACCAGTACGGATGATTGGGGTCAGCTTAGATATTAGCGATCGAAAACTGGCAGAGCAACGCATCAAAGACTCGCTACGGGAAAAAGAGGTTTTACTGCGGGAAATTCACCATCGAGTCAAAAATAACTTGCAGGTGATTTCCAGCTTGCTCGACCTACAGTCTCAGTACATAGAAGACCAAGCTGCCCTGGAAATGTTCCGCGAAAGCTGTACTCGTGTTAAGTCCATGGCGCTTGTCCACGAAAAGCTTTATCAATCCAAGGATTGTGCGAAAATCGATTTTGCTGACTATATTGAAAATCTGATAAGCTACTTATTTCAAGCTTATGGGGTAAATCTAGATCAGGTTACACTGGAGTTAAACATTGATGAAATAACCCTAAATATCAATACAGCTATTCCCTGTGGCTTGATTATTAGCGAGTTGGTTTCAAATTCCTTGAAACATGCCTTTCCTAATAATCGCAAGGGACGTATCTATGTCGTTCTTAATTCAGAACTCGATAATCATTTGACGCTGATTGTTAGAGATAATGGTATAGGCTTCCCAGAAAATTCAGATATTAAAAATGGCAAAACACTAGGGCTTCAGATAGTGCAGGTTCTAACTAACCAACTCGATGGAGAACTTGAACTCAAGTGTGACCGAGGGAGTGAAGTTAAAATTAGGTTCCCAAAACTCAATTCTTAGCGATTCAATCAAATAAAACGGTGAGAGCGAAAATCTTAATTGTTGAAGACGAAAGCATTGTTGCACTTAATATCAAGAACCGACTAGAAAAACTTGGCTATGCTGTAGTAGCAACGATTTCATCGGGAGAAGTAGCGATTCAAATAGCAGCAGAAGCCTTCCCCGACTTAGTCCTAATGGATATAAAACTAAAAGGAAAAATTGATGGGATAGAAGCCGCAACAATAATCAGAAGCCAGTTTAAAATTCCGGTAGTTTATCTGACAGCTTACGCCGATGATGAAACGCTAAATCGAGCCAAGATGGCAGAACCTTACGGTTTTATTCTTAAGCCTTTTGAATCGAGAGATTTATGCACGGCGATTGAAATTGCGTTGTACAAGCATCAGATAGAAATGCAGTTGCGCGAACGAGAGCAGTGGCTAGGGATAACGCTCAAAAGTATTGGTGATGCTGTAATTACAACAGACTCACAAGGGTTAGTCACGTTTATGAATCCTGTTGCCGAAGAACTCACTCGTTGGAAACAGGAAGAGGTTCTCGGCAACGAACTCACCCAAGTTTTCCATGCCGTTCATGAAATCACACGGGAAGCGATCCAAAATCCAGTAGAAGTAGCACTTCGCGAAGGTGTAACGGTGGGATTGGAGAACCACACTGTCCTGATTGCCAAAGATGGAACTGAAATCCCGATTGATGATAGTGCTGCACCGATCAAAAATGATGTGGGTCAAATCTTGGGAGCTGTTTTAATTTTTCATGATGTTACCGAGCAACAGCAATTCCAAGCTTTGCTGCAAAAGACTAATGAAGAACTGGGGCTTCAGGTTGCACAGAGTGTTGACCAATTACAGCAAGCAAACGAGCAACTCCGAGCCGAGATAGCTCAGCGCAAGCGATTAGAAAACGAATTGCGATCGGCACTGGAAAAAGAGCGAGAACTCAACGAATTAAAGTCTCGGATTCTAACTACTATTTCTCACGAATATCGCACTCCCCTAACTACTATATTGTCTTCTACTCAACTGATCGAACAGTATGAAGCTCGGCTAACAGTAGAGAAAAAACAGAAGCATTTCCATCGAGTTTATAGAGCGATCGAGTATTTAACTAAACTGGTTAACGATGTGTTATTTGTCGATCAAGCTGAAGCGTCACGTCTGGAGTTTCATCCAGCATCCTTAGATGTCGAGCAGCTAGCGCGTGAAGTGGTAGAAGAGTTTCAGCCTCAAATTGCTGGCACGCGTACTCTCCTTTTCTCGCGTCGAGGAGATTTGACTCTAGCCCTTTTAGATGAGAGCTTGGTAAAGTTAATACTGAGAAACCTACTCTCAAACGCGATTAAATACTCTCCTCAAGGAAGTGAAATCCGGTTGGAGTTAGTCTTGGAACAGCATGAAGTAATTTTTCGTGTATCCGATCGCGGCATTGGTATTCTCTCTGGCGATCGCGATCGGTTGTTCAAGAAGTTTGAGCGCGGCAGTAATATCGGCACTGCCCCCGGAGTTGGGCTGGGATTAGCGATCGTGCAAGAGTGCGTGGATTTGCATGGCGGTGAGGTTGTCGTCGAGAGTGAGGTTAATGTGGGAACGACCTTTACCGTTATTCTGCCATTAACCAAGCCTTGATTCTAGTTCAGTTTATATCGAGGACTAGTACAGTGCGGCGGAAATAGCCCAGCAGTTCAAAAATGTTAAAAAGCTGTACAAGCTTTCTTCCCTTGGAGCCTTCTGCCTCCTATCTTCTGCCTTCTTGCACTAGATGCTTTTCAATCTGTGTCATGGGCAATAACAAGGTATCTTCAATTTGCTGTCGTACCGATGGCGTCACGTTACAACCACTGTTGAGACAATCCACCAGTAATTTATTGGCATCATAATACTGTCTGAGTACTTCCCTCTGCTGTTTACTGAACTGCCAGTCGTAACCGATATGGCGTTGGGAAATCATAATTTCCCTCAATCGCCGAGTACAAGCTTGAGGGTTCGCTTGCCAATATTGCCCTAAAATATCTTCATCTCCTTCACAATTAGGGAGTTGCCGTTTGAGTGTTTCCAGTGCTTGCCTCAGTTCGGGGTCGAGGGCGCGAACAAAAGCACGTACCAGTTCAGGGTCGAGGGCGCGGAAGAGAGAGCGAATCAGTGCGCGGTTTAGCGCTAGAGAAAGGATAGGGTCTAGCTCGCGTTTTAGGGCATCATCTAAAACCAGATCTAAAATAGGGTCTAAAGCAAGGTCGAGGCGAGGATCGAGAGTGAGATCGAGCGCATCATCCAGGGCGCGATCTAAGGCAAAGTAAAGCGCTCGAAATGCTACAGGGTTGTGAGACGTTTCAATAGAAAGAGATTTTTGGTTGACCCACATCAGGAACTGCTGCAACTTCCGATCGGTGGCAACAAGTCCATCAATCTTCTGTTTCATTAAGTGCAATAGATTGTCGGCACTCGGCAACATCCCGATCGCTAATAAAAAGACTTCTCGCCAGCGTTTTTCAGTGATATGACTGACCAAGCTGTCTAGAGGGTCAAGGCTTTTTTGCTCTTTGAAAGTCGTGACAATTTTTCTAGCTGTGAAATACTCTTGAAACGTCAGGTGAGAGAACGAGTAAATTCCGCGTGCTCGTTCTACCAGTAAACCATGTTGCGTCTCGATCGCTTTTAGTACGGCTTCGCTATCGAGTTGCAATTGCTCTGGGTTAGTTTTAGCATCCGGTAACGTGCAAAGATAGTCAGCAATCCACTGCTGGATGTTGTCCTGTGTAAAGAAGTAATCGCCCTGCTCAAATGCGATCGCGGCGAGTTGGGAAAGTAGCTGCTTCTTGCGGGGTACCGATAAATTGCGATAAACCTCATCCCGCTTAATGCCCCTCGATTCATCCCATCGAACCAGCATAATTTCTAGTCCTTGTTGATACAACTTGGCTCGATCTGAGGGAAATTCACCTTTGACGTTGAACACCAAGCAGGTCATGTGCAGCCATAGGGGGGTGACGGCAAGTTCTCGGATTTGCTGATTTTGGGGCAGATTGAGTTGCTCGACAAATTGCTTTGCCTGCACCAATCCTTTTTCGCGATCGCTCTTGGCAATAGCAACAAACCATTTATCGGCAAACGATGCAATCTGAGCTTCATCAAAATCTGCCACCTCAACATCAGTGAAGCCAGCAAACCTGTATTTAGAAGCCGCAATCCGACAGGTGACAATCAACTGATTTTCATAATACTTTTGTGAAAATTGCCGAATTTCCTCAACAACTTCATATTCATCCCCATCTGGAACTTCATCCAAGCCATCGAGCAAAATCAGCCCTTTGCCATACTTAAGTAGCCTTTCAGCCGTGTTTTTCTCCGAGATACCACAGCTATAAAATTCTCGCCTAATGTAGTCGAGCAATTTAAAACTGTTTTCTTTCCTACCATACTTAGCAAACGCTTTTAGCCCGATCAAAATCGGGACTCGGTCGGGTTGCAAATTGCCTTTACTGCACTGAGTGGCTAGATATTGTAAAAAGGTGGTTTTACCTGAACCCGGTTTGCCCAACACCATCAATTGCTCGTGGCGTTTGACTGCCTCTAGTCCTGGTACTCGTTCTTCTCGCACTTTGCCTAAGCCCAAGCGATCAAAGTCCTCAGCTGCTGGCTTGCAACTTCGCAGTAAATCGGAAATGTCTAGCCATCGTTCCTTTGCAATTTGTTCGAGGATATTGACATCAACATAGAGGCTATCGACATCAATCGGCTGGGAAATATCCAACAGCTTCATCTGGCTATACAACTGTGCGATTTTGTCGCGGCAGTATCGCCGTACCTGTTGCACCAATGCATCAATTTCTGGTTCTGGTGCGTTTGCCATTCCATACGTTCTATCAACGATTACTTCCCAGTCCAACCCCAATTTATGGCAAATTTCACGAAAGTTTAAATAGTGAACGGGTCTACCATTTAAAAAACTGTGGACAGTGGAGAGCGCGAGTGGGATTTCATCAGCCAGAGCCTTCTGGCTAGGAAAGCGATACTGCTGAGCCTGTTTAACTTGAGAGATATACTCTGGAGCTACTCGGATTCCCATAGCACAATAGCAAAAATTATCTCAGATCGTTTAGCTAGCGGGTGGAAATAAACAAAGTTGGTGTTGACCGTCGTCAAATCGGTCTCGAATACAGGCACTAGAGGAAAGAGAGGTTCGATTGCAACGTTCCCGAACATACTTCATCTTCGCTAACCAGTGACAAGGTTGCGAGAGAGTTATCGCCTCTCTCGTTATAAACCCCATCCAATAGGGCAGGTAGTGAGAGGGATTTAAATCCCCACCTTGTACCTTAGTCACAGCTTACTGCTTACTGGTCTCTGGTCACTGAAGATGCATGACTGACCGTGTGTTAAATTCCACCTACTAATTCAATTATTGCTTTTTAATTTTCACTCGTGGGTCAAGTCAAGCAAAAGTCAGGCAAAAGTCAGCAATCTCAATCATTTCTCAACCCAAATTTTAAGCAGTTGCAGAGTTTAATAGAGTTATGGCAGCGATAGAGGTTCCCAAGTTCCACTGTTGTTCGCTATGCATCACGCTATTATCAAACGGCGTAACCTCTTACTCAAGATAGACGATGAATCCACTCGTTTTGTGCCTATGCTCTCAAAAAATTCTATTTTGTACCAACGAGCGCAAAGTATGCCAAAAGCTTAACGATCTGCACCACTAAAGGAACGTAGAATATTTCTTCAATGAAAATTTGGAGATGTCAAGTTGCTCGGTCTTAAAGGAGACACGATGACTACAGTTTTGCTTGTAGAAGATGACCCGATTAATGTTCGTGTATTCTCAAAAATCTTGACCAAACGAGCGGGTCTAGACGTTAAACATACTGAGGATGTAGAGGAGGTAATGGCGATCGCTCAAGCAGGTGTTGCTGATATTATTTTGATGGATGTCTCGCTCGCACATAGCACTTATCAGGGCAAGCGCATAGATGGTATTAAAATTACTCAGATGCTCAAAGCTAATCTCATCAGTGCTAAGGTTCCGGTTATTCTCGTAACCGCCCATGCTACGCCAAGCGATCGCGAAGCGTTTCTCAACGCTAGCGGTGCGGATGAATTAATCCCAAAACCAATCATCGATCAGCAGCAGTTCGTGGACAAAGTCCTCTCATTTTTACCTGAACCAATCTCTTAGAAGTCCTAGCCCACAGCAATTTCAGACTAAGCTCAGCTTAAAGGTGGCTGTAACCACTGAGAGCAATGCGATCGCTCCGGTGAACATCCCCTTCTCTCAATTAAAGCGATCGGTAAAAACAGTGTTTCTTCAATTTCCTCTCGGACAGTAGGAGTTACAGTACAACCACTATTGAGGCAATCAACTAAGAACTTATTGGCATCATAATAGTGCGTCAGCACTTTCCTCTGCTGATAGCTCAATTGCCAATTGTGACCAATGTTGCGATGATGTTTCATCGCTGCTCTCAATTGCTAGTCCAAGCCTGACCCTTCGTTTGTAACCATTGCTTAACCATTTCCTCGTCGGTATCTAAAGCAGGTAATTGCTCCTTGAGTTCTTGCAGTGCTTGCCGGAGTTTGGGGTCAATAGCACGAACAAGAGCACGGTTAAGCGCATTGACAAGAACAGCACAAAGGGAACCAACAAGGGCAATCTCAAGGATACGGACAAGAGCAATATCAAGGGCTGGAAAAAGCGCAGGGTCAAGGGCAATGTCAAAAGCCGTATCCAGTGCTGTATCCAGTGCAGGGATATTGGCAGTGTCTAAGGCAATTTCCAAGGCAGGGACAAAGGCACGGTCAAGGCCTCGGTCGAGGGCAATATCAAGAGCATAATCAAGACTCCGGTTCAGAGCAATATCGAGCCCCCGGTCAATGGCATAGTCAAGACCTCGGTCAAGGGCAAAGTAAAAGGCTCGAACGGCCATTGATTTGTAGCGAACATCAACAGCCATAGGTTTTTGGCTCAACCACATTAAAAAGTGCTGCAATTTTTCATCGGCAGCTACCAGTTCATCAATTTGCTGTTTCATTAACAGCAACAAATAGTCTACACTTTTGCA
>DATNPT010000428.1:0-11754 GCA_036703075.1 Chroococcales cyanobacterium | reverse complement strand
TGCTTTGGGTACAATACCGGGATGAATGCCAGCAGAAGGCACAGGGAAGACATTGCGCGATCGCAAACTATCTCGAATTTTCGCTTCTTCGGCGGGGTCGAATGGCAAACTGCCATAATGAGCGGGATACAGCACAGCATCTGCCCCACCATGCGCCATCAGCGTTCCCAACACCACCGAGTAAGCCATACCGTAGTCCGGGGAAGCACACATCGCTCCAGCGAAGGCGGGATGGGCAAAAATGGGGACGTTAATCTCCGGGTCGGTCGCAAGAGCCTCCAGCACCGAGAAACCATAGGTCAAAACGTTCAACAACAGTGCATTCGCCCCTTCACGCACCAACAACCGCGCTTTCTCGATTAATTGGTGAGCAGAACCTGTAATATTAAGGGCATAAAGTACAGTACGCCCTGTTTGCTGTTTCACTTCATCGAGTACCTGACGGCAGGCTTCCAAACGTTTCAGCGTCGGTGCGACCTCCAAATCCGCCATAATCTCATCATCTTTAATAATGTCTAGCCCTGCACTGGCAACCTCTTGCAAAATCGCTGCATGATCGGTAGCTGAAAGGCCCAATGCGGGTTTGAAAATTGCCATAATCAGCGGTCGGTCAACTACGCCCAGTTTCTCCCGAATACCTGTAATTCCGAGCTTGGGATGGCTGCCGTAGTTGTCGGGAAGATGCACGGCTGTAACCTTTGCTGGGCCTGCCATGGAATATTTGCCAAAAATCATCGTCAGCAGGCTGGCAATGTCATTCTCCACATTGGCTTGTGGGAAACGAATCGTGACATAGCTCGAACCATCGGGTTGAGTCACACCGCTGACGACTTCACCCAAATGCGATCGCAACATCTCCTCGCGATGGGAAAAACGAGCATCCCAAGTCCCAGCCGTTTGCCCCACTGCAATCACTTTAGCTTGCCGTTCGGCATCAACACCCGGTGGGAAGCGGTAGACAACTTCAATCGTCATAATTGGTTCCAAAGCTACAGATAGTAATAGTACTGCTGTATCTTGCTGTTTGACTTACAACTACAGAAAACAACTTTATATAGTAGTTTAAATCATTCGTAAAAACTCCAAATAACGGTAATAGATAATGGTTAATAGGTAATTGGTGATTGAAACTTCTTTCCTGTTACCCATTACCAAAACGGAATTTCAAACACCATTGATTCCATTAAACATAACAATAGCCTGCCACTTTTTAAGAGGAGTGACAGGCTACTGATTAGTTTAGGTTGGGAACTGGTATAACTTATCAGTTAGCTCGAAAGCTAATTAATTCAAAGAAATACCATTACTGAGCTTTTGAGTTGCTATTGTCAGGTTTAGCTGGAGCAACCGTTGCCTTGACATTCACCGCCTTAACACCCTTGATCTGTTTTGCCAATGGCGCAATCTTAGCAAGCTGCTGCTGAGTAGGAACGGTTCCGGACACAGTTACAGTGCCATTATCTTCACCCTTAATCACTAGCTCACCCGCCGGGATATTGGCTTCTAACTTGCTGCGTACTTCACCAGCAAGCGCACCTTCATCTCGGCCTTCAGCAGAGCCATTATTAAGAGCATTATTGCGCTGTTCCTTGGCTCGAATATCAGAATTTAGCTGCTCTCTGCGAACCTCACTTTGTGCATCTTTTTGAGTCGTTTGAGCTGAATCTGCCGCTGGAGCCTCTGGGCTAGCTTGGGTCGTGTTTGGAGCATCTGCACTAGTTTTTTCAGTATCGTTAGCACAAGCCGCTACGCTAACCAACAGAACGCTGCTGAGTAAAAGGGTTGTAAACTTTTTCATTTTTGAGGTTCCTTCCTTGGAAAAGTCAGTACTAGAAGTTTTTAAAAAGTTGGGAAGTGAGGAGGAGCAAGGGTTGTAACTGCTCTTGCTCCTGCTCGTATTCGAGAAAATCTAGGCTAAGACAAGGGGCAAGCCTACAAAGTGCGATCGCGTTGGTCGCGATGATCGACAATGATGACTTCGGGAGCGCCACTCGCCACAGTGGGATCGTGAGTAGCAGTCGTGACGCCCGGTGTCGTGTCAGGCTCAATCACTTGGCGAGTCACATGACCCGTGCGATCGCTATCTGCTGCATCAAAAATATCCCAATCTTGAATGCCACGGCGTCTCAAGATCGGTTCGGCACGACGAATTTCATCTTCCGTACCATCGACCATTACTAGGTAGTCACCCCGGTTAACGCGATCGTTGTAGTGGCGAGCGCGGTTATCAGGAATGCCTAAACCCACCAGTGCGCCAGTCACACCACCCGCTGCGGCACCAATTGCACCACCCGTTGCTGTTGTCGCTAAAGCAGTTGCTAGAGCACCGCCAGCCAGCACCGGACCAATACCGGGAATTGCCAAAGCACCCAAACCAACGAGTAAACCGCCGAGTCCACCTAGGGCTGCACCACCAGCCGCACCTGCTTTTGCACCTTCATCCGTTTTGGTACGGTCAGCTACGTTACCACCAGCAACATGACCTTCACCACCGACATCTTTGCCCAGCAGAGAAACCTGGCTCATGGGGAAGCCTGCATCGCTCAGCTCTCGGACTGCTAGTTCTGCATCGCGACGATGGGGGAACACGCCCACCGCCCGCTTATTGTGAACTAAACGACTACGGGGGCTACCGGGAGCGGCGTAGGCCGTACCAGTAGTGCGGTCAACATCACGAGTGTCATGACCATGACCGGGAGCAACATCTCCTGTATCGTAGATGCCCCAATCTTGAATCCCGTGACGGCTCAAAATAGCTTGGGCGCGGTGTAGTTCGTCTTCTGTACCATCGACCATTACCAGGTAATCACCCCGATTGACGCGATCGTTGTAATGACGGGCACGCTCTTCAGGAATGCCTAAGCCCACCAGTGCACCAGTCAAACCCCCTGCTGCTGCGCCAATTGCACCACCCGCAACAGTCGTCGCCAAAGCCGTGGCTAAAGCACCACCCGCAATCACCGGGCCAATACCCGGAATCGCCAAGGCACCCAAGCCAACGAGCAAGCCACCTAGCCCACCCAGGGCTGCACCGGCAGCTGCACCACCTTTGGCACCTTCATCAGCCTTGTTGCCTGTAGCACGGTTGTGTATGTCAGCGCCAGCAATTTCACCGCCATCGCCAAGGTCTTTTCCAACCACAGACACTCGATCCATATCGAAGCCTGCATCTCTCAGTTCGCGGAGAGCAGCTTCAGCATGGCGACGATGGGGGAATACGCCAACGGCACGATAACGGCGTCCTACAGGATGGCTAGGAGTTCCGGGTGCAACATTGTCAGTACGAGAGCGATCGAAGTTAGGTGCATCAAAAATGCCCCAATGTTGGATACCCCGACGGCTTAAGATTGGCTCGGCGCGACGGATTTCAGCTTCCGTACCATCCACCACGACTAAGTACTCACCCCGATCGAAGCGATCGTGGAAAAAGCGATGACGATCTTCAGGGAACCCGAAGAAGCGATTGTCAAAGCGATCGCGAACTGTCAAATGGGGTATTCTGTCGTAGCGATCCAAATCGCGAGCAATTAGAGAAACTTGGTTCATCGGGAAACCGGCATCCCTGAGTTCGTCAAGCGCGGCTTCTGCTTCCCGACGGTGAGGAAATATACCCACTGCCCGATGACGGTGTCCCACGGCGGCGGCAGCACCATCGGGAGAATCATAAACTCCCCAGTCCTCAATACCGCGATGGCTCAGGATGGCTTCGGCGCGACGGATGTCCTCGTCTGTGCCTTCCACGAGTACCAAATAATGACCTCGCGATA
Organism: Chroococcales cyanobacterium; assembly: GCA_036703075.1. GTDB lineage: Bacteria > Cyanobacteriota > Cyanobacteriia > Cyanobacteriales > Coleofasciculaceae > DATNPC01. The sequence continues at coordinate 7,987 of DATNPT010000428.1, read as the reverse complement.
CGCGATCGCTATATTCTCTGGCCCGCTCTTCCGGAATTCCTAAGCCGATGAGTCCACCAATTAAACTCCCGGCAAGTGCGCCAATCGCTCCACCTGCAAGGGTTGTAGCCAGGGCTGTTGCGGCTGCTCCGGCTAGCATGATCGGACCAATTCCTGGAATGGCTAAGGTGCCTAAACCTACTAATAAACCAGTGAGACCGCCTAAAGTCCCACCAGCTACTGCACCCGTTGTTGCACCTTCATCTGCTTTGGTGCGATCGGCGACATTGCCATGTGCATCACGCCCATGTACATCGCGAACATCAGCACCAGCAATATCATCGCGATCGGCATCTTTTGTGATTACGGAAACCTTATCCATAGGGAAGCCAGAATCCCTGAGTTCCCCTAACGCCGCTTCTACGTCTCGACGGTGAGAAAAAACCCCTACCGCCCTCTTATGTCGTCCTACAACCATTAAACTTTCCTCCCCAGCGAAAGACTTAAATTTGGAACACTAAAATGTGTTTTTTATCAGTACTGATAGTTACCATTGACTCACTTACCGCCCAAATCTTCATCAGTCGAGGGAAATAAGCTAAGTTTCTATCACTAGAGAGGTGACAATTAGGGGGATTTGTATTAGTTAGTAAACCTTATTCTTAGTGAATCTGGTGAGAATGCTTAATATCGCTTAACAATGATAATTTTAGCGTTTGTAATGCTGGTTAGCCAATAAAGTAAATTAACTACTTTTGTAATTATAGTATTCGATCGATAGTTTGCTTTAAGACGACTCAATATTAGATATTTGTTTTTAATAAGAATACAGAGGTGGCAAGTAGGAATAAATCTCATTTCTACTCGCCACTTTTGATGTTATTTAGATTAGAATAATCGCTGATTTCTACAGGACTTATCTACCTACGCTACATAGAGAGGATTACATAGAGAGGATAGGGAGCATCCCAAATGTGTAAATTGCCCCTCAGACTGAAAGTCTGGGGCTATACAAACTAAGTCCGCCTGCGCGGACTAATACATCTAGCCTGCGGAAGCAGGCTTTGTTTGTGTAGCCGCGATTTCTAATCGCCTGGTATTTTTACAAAATTGGGATGCTCCCGAGAGGATATGCTGCGTAACGCTCCGCTGACACACCCTGCTATAAAGGCTTTACATAAGTTTTGTTCTAGGTGCTTTGAAGGTAAATGCTATGGATTAACAGGAGCCGTCTGCTCCTGAGTTGAGGCAGGATGATGAGATTGCGTAACGAAGAATGTAGCTCCACCGATGAGGCTAAGAATAGTCGCGATCGCAACACCAACAATCACACCTTTATTAGTACGTGTCTTAGCGCGCTCGCTGAGTTGAGCTGGAAAGAGCATATCCTCCAAATTTCCTTGATGAATCAAACCATCCCGGTAGGAAAGTTTATTAAGTCTATCTGCACCATCATTGGTGTTTTCTGGAGTATGAGTTCTATCTATTTTCATCTGATTAGACGGAAGTTGTTACCAGTACTCATTTTGTAATTCAGGACACAGATGGCTTTAGCCAACCTGCAAATTCTTGGTTTTCTGCAATCCCGACTCGTTCTTAAAAAAGTTACTTGTCCTGTACAGCTAAAGATATCCCCTGCAAAAACCTAAACCGATCTATCGGGAAAGGGATTGCCTTCTACATCCAAAGACTGAGTTTATTGAGTAGTACAAATTTGCTGATGTGCGGCTAACGCGATTGCTTGCGGCAAAATCCGATGTTCTTGCACTTGAATCCGGGCGTGGAGGGTTTCTGGCGTATCGTCGGACAGAATAGGAATAGCTGCTTGGAGTAAAATCGGGCCGCTATCCACTTCAGGACGTACCAAGTGAACGGTACAACCTGTGATTTTTACACCCGCAGCGAGAGCTTGTTCTATGGCTTTCACGCCCTTGAAACTGGGTAATAAGCTGGGATGAATGTTGATAATTTTGTCGGGGAAAGCGTCAATTAATACGGGCGTGACGACGCGCATCCAGCCTGCCATGATAACCCACTCTACATCGTATTGCCGCATCATCTCGACAATCGCAGCATCCAAGTCTTCTCGATGCTTATAGTTCCGATGATTGAGCAGTACAGCCGGAACACCCCATTTTTCAGCTCTGGCGACTGCCTGGATACCGGGATTATTGTAAATCAAGACTTGAATTCGGGCATTGAGTTGCCCAGATGCGATCGCTTGTGCAACAGCCTCAAAGTTAGTACCGCTCCCCGATGCCATTATTCCCAGTTTCAAGGGTGAATTAGCCGATGAATGCTCTGCCAGCACGTTGGGGGGAATGTCTGGGGAAATCAAGCTAGGCGTGGAATCAATCGATGTGAGATGGGAAGTCATGCGGAGGCGATCGCTTTTTCTAGAGCGCTACCTGGTTATTATCCAGGATGAAGGCTACGAGTTGACCTACTACAGACGCTTTTAATTTGGAAAATAAGGTTATCGAGACTGTATTGTTGTGTCCAAATAATGTTGTTTTTGGCACGCTTACTACACAAACGCCGAGTTGAGCTTACATCAGCCATTTTGCACCATCCAAACCAGTTTGCCCAAAATTTGCTCAACTGGCGGCAGTGGATAATCAGTCAAATCAATCGTCACAGTTTGCCCTTCTAGTTTGAGAAACCGCCAAACTGTTCCACTCGTCACTGTTCCGTAGATCGTTGAAATCGGCTGTTGCTTTTGTTGATTAAAGCGTTGAGCGGCCACCATCTCTGCTAAACATTGTCCCAGTGCTGGTTTAAGGTCTTCTTTCTTCGCTTCCACCAAAACTACCGCAGGGGCTTTAATAAACAACTGCTCTGGAGAGCGACTAATTAGAAAATCGACATAGCCCGTCAAATCAACCTCTGGCTGCACGTTGAACTCTTCACCCGAAAAGACACTAATTTGTCCTTTGAGCTGACGTTTGACTTCTAACAAAACTGGATTAATGATGCCTTCGGAACGCGCTTTTTCACTACTCACTGCGATAGCCCAAGGTATCGTTTCTTTCAGCGTATCTTTGAGCAAAGAACTTGGATTGACGGGGGGAAGCTCTGGCAGAAAGCGATCGCCTTCAACGATAGTGAGTTGAAAATCGTCTACAGCTTTACTAAGGGTAAATTTACTATAAGGCATAAGGATTTTTCTAATCTGTTTTTCAAGTTGAAAGAACTTGAACTGACACTCTCCTGGCAGATTATAGGAAAATCCTCTATTCTTTTGTAGAAACCGGAAAAATCTGTTGCACTGGGGAAACAGTTCAACGAGATGCTCTCCACAGCCGAATCGTTTTGTCATCGCTACCACTGACCAGCGTTTGCCCATCCGAACTAATCGCAACCGACCAAACCGAGCCTAGATGTCCGGTGAGCGTACTCCGTAGGCTTCCGCTGTTTACATCCCAAAGTTTGATATTCTGGTCGCTACCCGCACTAGCCAGCGTCTCTCCATCAGGACTGAATGCGACGGACAGAACTGCATTCGTGTGACCTGTTAGGGTATGCAACAGTTGATTGCTCTTGAAATCCCAAATCTGAATCCTATTTTCAGTACTGGCAGCAAATGTCTGACCGTTAGGACTAATCGCAATGGAATTAACTTGACCGGACTGGTTAGGGATAGTTTGCAGTAACTTCCGCTTCCGCAAATTCCAAATCTTGATGGATTGGTCGGAACCACCACCGCCACTGATTAACCTCTCACCATCAGGGCTAATTGCCACAGCCGTCACCCAGTCAGAGTGTCCGGTCAGCGTATCTTGTAGCTCTCCGGTTTGTAAATTCCATAGCTTGATGGTTTTATCAAGACTTGCGGTAACCAAAGTCTTCCCATCTGGCGTTATTGCCATCGACCTCACTGCACCCGCATGCCCTTTGAGCGTGCGAGGTTCTCCGCCGCTTTCTAGGTTGCATAGGTCAATATTTCTCCCTACTGCTGCGGCAAGTAATTTGCCATTTGGACTCACCACCAGCGATGTTGCCCCGCCAGATAAGCCGCTGATAGTACGCACCTGACTGCCATCAGAGAGATTCCAGACTTTAATGGTTCCGTCTGTACTTGTACTAAAGAACGTATTGCCATCCGGACTCAGCGCGACCGAGTTTACGCTGTTGGCATGTCCATCGAGAACATAGAGCAGTTGGGCTCGTTGTATCGATGTAGATGCTACTAGGGGAGTTGAAATTGCTTCTGTAGTCTTGACAGGCAAAGCAACGGCTGAGAAGATATTGCAGGCAGTTAGAGTACCAGTCGCTGCCAACGTAGCTAATAACACTTTAGAAAACATCTCATTGTCCTTCAGCGCCTTCTTTGATATCTATCTCTGGCAGGACTGAAGGTTATGCATTATTTGCCTAAAATCTCCCTACTCCATTCCTGCTCTAAGATTATTTACAACTAGATGATTCAAACCCTTATCTAGACAGGAAAACACCATAGGTATTCTTCTGGCGGAAAGGGAGTAAGTACAGGTCACAGGAATTGGGGTACGGAAATCAACAAGCGATCGCGCCCACACTACAGCACCTCAGAAATTCTGGAATCACTGATGCTGTAGAGTAGCTAGAAACAGCTCAAGTGTGGACGTACATCTGCCTTGACGATTGAAATCGACACCCAGACCTGCAAAACCTTATTGAGTTGACTGAGGCGTCAAAAGTTAACAGCTCAGTGTTGTGTTCATAACTTATCCTTCTGTTTAGAAAAACGTTTGTGTCTTCATCTTCATTGTTCAACTTTCATTCGATTTAGAACAGTCAAGTTTTTCAAGTTAAGATGCAATTTAGATCGCTCTAAAGATTCATCATCGAACTCAGCACTGAAGAGATCGGGAGCGGGGGCTAAGCACATTTTTCGTGATTTTTCAATGCCCAACCCGATTTCGAGGTTCGATTCATTTGTTGCGATCGCCCTTTCACACCTATCATTGAACGAAGAGGGCAATAAAAGCTCAAACCCTTATCTGGCAGGGTTTTAACTGACTAGGTTGTGGCTAGTGTCAGCTTCGCTTTTGCGATCGCTTGTTGATTTCCATACCCTAATTCCTGCGACCTGTTCTAAGAGCTTGCTGACAAAGTAGACAGGCGAAGAGATTGCAAAGATGCGATCGCAAGGAATTGAAAATCGCTAAACAACGAAAAACCCGCTCTTCTTCTCTAGAACGGGCAACCACGGGTAAAACCTACTGTTAGGATGAATCGTTTTTCAAGAACGCACATCCTCCTCAAGACGGAATACTCTCTTCTGTTTAGTGCAGTCTACTATACGCCTACAGAAGTCATTCAATAACATTTCACAAAAAGTCAGTTGAGCCAAGGGCGAGTAACCTGCTCTATCTGGGCAAATTCCTCTTCACTCAGACTCCAGCCTAAAGCTCCAGCATTCTGTTTTGCCTGCTGGGCAGTTTTTGCACCAGGAATGGGAACAACGCCTTGAGCAATCAACCAGTTGAGAGCCACTTGAGCGGGAGTGCGATTGCGTTTTTCACCAATCTGACGCAGTAGACTCACAACAGGAGCAATTTTTTCCAAACCCTGTTTGCTAAAGCGAGGGTCGATTCGGCGGGCATCATTAAATTTGAAGTCTTTTTCAGGCGTGTACTTGCCCGTAACTAATCCTTGAGCCAAAGGACTATAGGCAAGGATAGTAACACCTAACTGACGTGCCGTATCCAAGATACCGTTACGTTCAATTTTCCTGGCTAACAAAGAGTATTGCACCTGATTCACAGCCAAAGGTACACCACGCGCAGCCAAGTAACCATGAGCTTCTCGCATCTGTTCGGCTGAGTAGTTACTGACTCCAACAGTAGCAATTCTGCCGCGCTTGACTTCATCAGCAAGAGTATTCATCAGCGTCTCTTGACTCATGAAGAAGCTAAACGGCATGTGGACTTGGTACAGAGCAACTTGCTCAACTTGTAGCCGTTTTAAACTCTCTGTCAGAGCATCAGAAACAGACTGGCCCGTCAAGCGCCAGGGTAGGGGAAAGTATTTCGTCGCAATCTGGGTAGGACGCCCTATCTCTTTCATGAACCGTCCCAAAAGTTTTTCAGACTCTCCGAATCCGTAAACCTCGGCAGTGTCAAAGAAGCTGATGCCAGAATCCAAAGTCGCCTCAAACGCTTCTCTTACCTGCGAAGTACCGTAATCGCTGCCGTAGTTCCAAAATAGTTTGTCACCCCACGACCAAGTGCCAATACCCAAGGCTGTCACAGTTGGTCCATTTTGACCTAAAGCGATCGTTTGCATTGTTAAACCTCTTGTTCTTTACATTTTTTTATGATTCTTACTTTATCGTTGCAGTTAATCTTTCATAACTCATAAAGGTGGCTGATTCTCGTATACCTTTAGAAATAAAGACAAAACTGACGGCGGCAAGCGATCGCGATAAACAGCTATGGAAACTGGTAATTTCTCCAACAATCCGTCTGAGTCATTAGCTCATGACAAGGTAATTCCCAGGATTGGTCTGCTGACCATGTTCCGATTAGGTCTATTCCAAACAGGATTAGGCATGATGTCAGTACTCGTCTTTGGCGTGCTAAATCGCGTGCTAATTAGAGAATTAGGCGTCCCAGCTACGCTAGGCACCATCATTCTTGCCCTGACTCTATTCGTCTCTCCAGCACGAGTATGGTTCGGACAGATGTCCGATAGTAAGCCTCTGTGGGGGTATCATCGCACGGGCTATGTCTGGATTGGCGCTGCCAGTCTTGCGATTCTTTCAGTTTTAGTCGTACAGGTAATGTGGCAGGTGGGCGGTAGTTTAAAGGCCGAAGGCTGGACTACCCAAACCTATGCTTGGACTAGCTTACTCGCTCTATTATTTGCACTTTATGGTGTGGCTGTTAGCGCTTGTTCGACGCCCTTTGCCACACTGCTAGTAGATGTTTCTGACGAAGACAATCGCTCCAAGTTGGTCGGTATTGACTGGTCAATGCTGATTGGCGGCACCATTGTTGGGGCAATTCTGATTGGTGTCTTGCTCAAGAAATTAACTCTAGATACTCCAATAGAGTCACTCCAGACACAGATTAACCGCTTATTTTTGATCGTCCCGTTGATTGTGTGTGGGCTGGCTTTGGCGTCAACCTGGGGCATTGAGAAAAAGTATTCCCGTTATAATTTGCGCTCTACCTTAGTAAACAAAGAAGAGAAAATTACCTTGAATAGAGCTTGGCGCATTTTAACAGCTAGTCGCCAAACCCAAGTATTTTTCACCTTTTTAATGCTAATGACCCTTGGTCTATTCATGCAAGACCCCATCCTAGAAAACTATGGGGGTGATGTCTTCAAAATGAAGATTGGCGAAACCGCTAGTCTTAATGCCTTTTGGGGAACTGGCACATTAATCGGTTTGAGCGTAGCAGGCTTTTTGCTCACTCCACGTTTAGGTAAGCGTAATACTACAAAATTAGGCGGCTTCTTGGTCATCTTCTCCCTCGTTTGGGTCATCCTATCAGGATTTACTCATGACCCGAAACAGTTACAAATCGCTCTCCTGTTTTTTGGTTTAGTTTCCGGAGTTCTAACAACAGGCGCTCTGACGTTGATGCTGGATCTAACCGCAGCAGAAACAGCGGGGACATTTATTGGGGCTTGGGGATTAGCGCAGGCGTTAGCGAAAGGTGTGGCGACGGTAACTGGAGGAGCAGTGTTTGATATAGGCAAGAGGGTATTTACTAACCTCGTGTTAGTCTATGGCATGGTATTTGCCGTCCAAGCTGTCTGCATGGTTCTGGCACTCTGGTTTCTGGAGCGAGTCAATGTACAAGAGTTCCGCACAAGTGCAAGGCAAGCGATCGCAACGGTGATGGAAAGTGATTTAGATTGAATGTTACTGACTTAAGGGACTTGCAAGAAAATAATCTACCAGTCAAGTTGGAACAATCGTAATATCCCATTTAGGTAATGTTTCAGAACGCTGCCAGAAGGGCTTGTACTGTTCTAACTCTTGTGCCAAAACCTTGATGCCTTTGACATAGGT
>DATNPT010000117.1:0-7631 GCA_036703075.1 Chroococcales cyanobacterium | reverse complement strand
TAGTTCAGTTTCAGCTCACCCCTGAAAAGTGAATTGATAACGGCAATCATTTTCCAAAACTCGTACCTCCGAGTCGAAAAATTGTTCAATCGTTTTTCCAAATAGTTAACTATTTTTATACTCTACACATGCGAGAACTTTACCCACCCATCGAACCCTATAGAGAAGAAAAGTTAAAGGTTTCCGATCTACACACGATCCATTTTGAAGAATCGGGTAATCCGAATGGTAAACCCGTGATTTTCCTACACGGGGGACCAGGGGGTGGCATTGAACCAATTTATCGACAATACTTTGACCCAGAAAAATGGCGAATTGCGATCTTTGCTCAGCGAGGTTGCGGTCAAAGTATGCCCCATGCCGAGTTACGAGAGAACACGACTTGGGATTTAGTCAGTGACATCGAAAAACTCCGAGAACATCTAGGCATTGAAAGTTGGGTTGTCTTCGGTGGGAGTTGGGGAAGTACCTTGGCACTTGCCTACAGTCAGACTCATCCCGATCGCTGTAAAGGTCTAATTCTGCGAGGCATCTTCATGTTGAGGCGTAAAGAGTTGCGCTGGTTTTACCAGGAAGGTGCTAGTTATATTTTCCCCGATGCCTGGGAAGAATATCTCAAACCAATCCCCCTTGATGAGCGAGACGATTTGCTTTCGGCGTACTATAAACGACTAACCAGCAAAGACCAAGAAACTCGGCTTGAAGCTGCTCGTGCTTGGTCGATTTGGGAAGCAAGCACGAGCAAACTTTACTTATCTCAAGAACTACTCCAGCGATTTGGAGATAGTAAATTTGCCGATGCATTTGCCAGAATTGAGTGCCACTATTTTGTCAATGGTGGCTTCTTCGATCGCGAAGAACAACTGTTAGAAAATGTCGATCGCATCCGTCAGATTCCCGCCGTCATCGTTCAGGGGCGCTACGACATTGTTTGCCCGATGATAAGCGCTTGGGAACTCCACCGGGCTTGGCCGGAAGCAGAGTTTATCGTTGCCCCCGATGCCGGTCATTCCATGACAGAACCTGGCATTCGTAGCGCTTTGCTAGATGCTACGGATAAGTTTGCACAGTTCTAGCTCAAGAGCAATCTCTAACTTTTGGCTACATCCCATCTCGATCTTCTGGCCGATCCTAAACGTTTTTAACTTGTGCGACCTTACACAGTAAGCATAAATGCCGAGTAATAACAAACACAAGAAAAAACAATGCCAGATAAAACATACACAAAAGGGCTTCCAGAAATCGATCCAACGGAGATTGAAGATTCTAGAACGGCGATCGCTGAGGAACATCACTCGTTCCTGGAAACAGTCATGGTCAAAGCTGGATTTGCTGACTTGTATGACGCCAGAGACTTTAGTGAAGTTGTGTTTCGCGTTATGCGCGACCTCATGACAACAGATGCGATCGAGCGCGTTGAGTCAGAATTGCATGAAGAGGCTTTGCCTACGAAAGAGAAAGCACTGCAAATGGAAGTGGCTGACCTCTGGAAAGATACCAATCCAATTGTGGGATTTTTAAGTCGAATCCGTAAACCTCTAAGAGGTCCAGCTCCAATGGGCATTGATTCCAATCTATTTCTCACCCGAGTTGCGAATGAAGGAGGACTTCCAGGAACGATCGAGCGAGAGAAAGCGGTGAAGGCGGTGTTTTCTGCCACTAAAGATGAACTTTCCCCAGAGCGGGTTCAGGAGATTGCTGGTTGGCTTCCCGACCATGTGCGCGAACTTTGGGAGCAGGCTTAATTAAACCCTATCTGAGTAGTTTGACATGAGTTCGTAGGGGCAAGGTATGCTTTGCCCCTACTGTGTGGTCTATGCAACTATTAGCTAGTCGCTGATTTGAGACACTCACAAAATATACCTAACGAATGCTTCCTGTGGTAGAGGAATTGGGATGCCATTGCCTTTTAACCTGTTGGGTAACACGCTGGAACGCTCGTCAACTTCCAGCAACGACTAGCTGACTAGTGAAGTTGAAGTTTCAAAACAGCTGTAGCTTACTCGGTCAGTTGGAAATGAATCGAGATCGCTGTATCCCGAAATTGGACAAGTTAGGACAGGTCAGGAGATAATTATGCCCATTCCCTTAAGAGAAGATGTCATGTACATCATACTTAAAAAGATTCATGATACTGACGGACAAGGGAAGCACCCAGTTGACTTTACAGAAGCAGACTTTGCAGGTCGTCAGCTTTCAAAATCAGACCTGCTCGGTCACCTCGATTATTTAAATCAAAAGCAATATATCAATGCAGATTTTAGCGGTAACGCTTATGCCAATCAGGAAGATGTTCCCAGTGCCGTCGATTCTGATGAAGTAGACTTCCGCATTGCCAATACCTATGGTGCCCCCGATGGTCCCCTGCCGCACTTGATTAAGTTTCAGCAGGCCGAACTGACCGAAAAAGGGACCAAGATGCTGGAAAAGATGGAGGCAACTCCTCCTAAATCCCTTGAGGAAGGTCCAGTAGTTCCAATTGCCACAAAAGACATGCCTTTCCTCGAAAAAGTCATGTATAAAGGCGAACTAGAAGATATCTTTGATGCCAGAGATATTACAGAGGTTGTCTTCCGCACGATGCGTGACATGATGACGAACGAAGCATCCGATCGCGTGGCCTCAGAACTGCACAAAGAAGTAGAACCGACGGAAGATAAAGCATTACAAAACGAAATTTCAGACCTGTGGCAAGATACCAATCCCATTGTTAGTTTCTTGAGCCGCATTCGTCCCCCTCTAATTATTAAATCGGATACTTTCCTATTCCGGATTAATCAAGAAGCGAGCTTACAACGAGGAGTAGAACCAGAAACTGTGGTTAAGGCTGTTTTCTCTGCAACTAAAGATGAGTTATCCGAAGAACGTATTAAAGAAATCTCTGAATTCTTGCCTGATAAAATTCGGGAACTTTGGAAGATAGCCTAATCTTTAAACCAAGCTTGAAATAAAAGCAAAACATCCGAGTTTCACTTCAAAACCTTTAACTGCCTGACTTCAAATAATTGAGAGTTGGGCAGAATCAATGTCTTAAAATAAAAGGAGAAATTGCTATGGCATTCATAGAAACAGTGATGCAGAAAGGACATCTGGAAAATGCTCATACAGCTAAAGATGTTACTGAGCTTGTGTTTCGCACTATGCGAGACTTGATGACAACCGAAGCATCCGATCGCGTTGCGGCAGAACTACACCAACATAAAGAAGTAGTACCAACGGATGACCACAAGCCGTTGCCTGACAAAGTAGAAGATTTATGGCATGACACCAACCCGATTGTTGGCTTCATAAGTCGTATTCAAGAACCCTTAAAAATTGATTCAGAGTCTTTTTTGTATCGGATTCGCCAGGAAGCTCACTTACCTGAAGGAATAAGTTCAGAAACTGTTGTTTCTGCTGTTTTTTCGGCAACGAAGGAAGAATTATCGCCGGAACGAATTGAGGAGATTGCTAGCTTCTTACCCGAAAAAGTTCAAGAAATGTGGAGACAGGCCTAACTCCAACAAAACGATAACTTGTAGAACAGTATTCGACCTCATCTAAATATCAACGAAACACAGTAGACACTTCATTTAAAACTGATGCGGGTAATGGCGAAACTGTTCACTTGTCACTGGTCACTGTTGAGATCGGAAGGTGCGACTGTGCGATCGCGTCCCTCGGCTTTGGCCTGATACAGTCTCCGATCGGCTACTACAATTAACTGGGACGGTGAAGCCTCTGGTCTTGGTACAATACTCGCCACTCCTATGCTCACCGTAACGTATGAACTCACGGGTGATGCTCTATGGGGAATTTTTAATTCTCGAATACCCTCTCGAATTGCTTGAGCAACGATAACTGCACCTGTAGCATCCGTGTTGGGCACAATGATGGCAAATTCCTCTCCTCCGTAACGAGCCACTAGATCGGCAGGACGCTTTAATACCTTAAATAGGACACTGGCGATTTGTTGCAAACAGAAGTCACCGGATAGATGACCGTAGGTATCGTTATAGATTTTGAAGTAATCCACATCGCACAAAATCAGCGATAACGGTTGTTTGTCCCGTGCCAATCGCCGCCACTCGGCATCGAGATATTCATCAAACCGTCGCCGGTTTGCGAGTTGGGTTAAACCATCGACAGAGGCAAGGCGCTGTAACTCCCGATTGGCAGCTTCTAGCTGTTCAAACAAAGATGATTGCTGAATCGCGATCGCAACCTGAGTGGCTAATGATTTGAGCAAATCAATTTCTAAGGGTTCCCATTGCCGGGGTTCACTACAGTGATGAGCAATTAACAACCCCCATAAGGCCAGTGAAGAAGTATTGGGATACAAAGGAGGCAGGGGAAGTTTGGGGGAGACAGGAGAGTAAATTTTTCCCTGCTTGTCTACTTTCCCGACTCTCAATGCTCCATCTTTTCCCTGATGCGTGTCTCCCTGCAAGATGGGTACTACCAGATTCGCTCTTACCTGAAACTGTTCGAGGAACTGAACGTAACACGGTGCTAGTTGGGCGGCATAGATATCAACGATCGCATGAATTCGTCCCTGTAGGTAAGGCTGAATCTGGAGTTCGCCGAAACAGGGGTCATCAATCGTCCTATTCACGATTGACCTGTATTCAGAGCGCACCGACTCAACGACAACGCTGCCGCTCCAATCTGGCTCAAAATGGTAAATGAGTACGCGATCGGTTTGGAGAAACTGCCGAACTTCCTCAACCGTTGTCTTGAGAATCTCCTTAAGGTTTAGAGATTGGCGAATGCGATCGCGCATCACGGCAATCACTCGTTCTTGTCGCAGGTGTTGCCGCAGTGCCACTTCAGCTTGCGCTCTTTGAGTAATATCGCGAAAAATCCAGACGCGACCAATAATTTGTCGATCGCTGCGCTGAGGCTGAGTAAAGCGCTCAAGGATTCGACCATCCGTTAATTCAAGCTGATCGTACCCTTCAGCTTCGGGTTGAGCATACAATTGCTCAACTTGGCTCAAAAAAATGTCGGGTTCTTTCACCTGCGCCTGAAGCAATCTTAATCGTTCCTGCCGGGTAGCAGACAACAAAATTTTTTCACAGATGCCCCACATCTCAATAAACTTGTGGTTAAAGCTAACCACCTCCCCAGTGAGGTTAACAGCAATAATCCCATCCGTGGTGGAATTGAGCGTTGCATGCAACAAAGACAGCGATTTTTTGAGTTCTTCCTGAGTTCGATTTTGCGCGGTGATATCTCGAATGGCTGTTACCGTAACTAGGTGTCCCCGATAAGATATGGCTTTGCTGCGAATTTCAGCCGGAAACGTCGTTCCATCTTTTCTCAAACCGAGAATTTCGTGCATCTGTTCGCTAGTCGCGGCAACAATTTGCTGCATGCGGGTTCGATCCGCCGGTGCGACAAACTCCAAGACACTCTTGCTTATCGCTTCTGAAGCTTCGTAACCAAAGAGAGTTGTGAAGTTACTGTTTGTCCTGACTAGCTTTCCTCGATCGCTCATTAAGACGGCTTCAAAAGTTGCCTCAGACAGACACCGAAACTGCTCCTCGCTTTCCCGTAGTGCCTCTTGTACCTGTTGATGTTGAGCGATTTCCTGTTGAAGTTGTTCGTTGGTTGCAACGAGTTCTTGGGTTCGTTCTTCTACCAACTCTTCGAGTTGATGCTGGTATCGTCGTAGTTGAGCTTCTACGGAGAAACGCCGATCGATCTCCTGTTGAAGCTGTTTGTTGGCTTGAATGAGTTCTCGGGTACGCTCTTCCACCAATCGTTCCAACTCGTCATGGTATAGGCTCAAGCTATGTTGATGGTGCTGTGCAACGACTTGCTCTTGCTGCTCGTCATCAAAAATCATCTCCCTATTCGAGAAGATCGCGGATGAGGCATCAGAAGGTAAATTAGATGGGGGGTTTTCTGTGTTACTCACTTTTGTTTCCTCGCCTCTTGTACTGGCGAGGCGAAAAGCAAACCTCCTACTTCTATTTCAGAGTAGAAAAACTATTGGCGCTGCAAGTGAAGAAGCACTAGGTTTAAGAAAGCCGCAAGCATTGCTCTTGGAAAGCAGTAGCTCTAATGAGTTAGTCCCACGAGCTTTTCCTCAATCTGCCGCGTTAATCAAGTCGGGACGCAGGAGCGTCCGAGAGGGATGGTCTGTATCTGGCCGAGTCTGCTTTTTTCTAGCGTACCTTAGCAATGCTCTGGAGCGCAGAAGAGGCGCAAATTAAAAGCGATCGCTTTGACCCAGATTACAAGCAAAATCTCCCGCCCCAATCAGAACGAACTAGGCGGATAAGCAACCATCCGATCTTAGGAGCATAGATTAATGAACACCCGATTAAAAGCGTAGGAGCATAGTCTTGTCATGCCCCTACAGATTGCCAAATTTTTAAGCTGCTGAATCCACAGCCCTTAGGTTGTGGTGAATCCCAAGTGGAGCGATCGCTAAATAATTTACCCAGGGGACAACTTGTCTTCATACATGAACCTTGTACTGTAGTGTAAAGCAATGTGTCCCACTGTTTCAAAGATGGCTAGTAACGTGTCTGTATCTGCAATTGTACTAGCAGGAGGACAAAGTTCTCGCATGGGTCAGGACAAAGCTCTCATCGCTACCCATGGTGTCCCCCTGCTACGACAAGTTTGTGAAGTTGCTCTCAACTGCGCCAGCGAGGTTTATGTGGTGACTCCCTGGCCGGAACGATACCAGACTATCCTGCCGGATGCCTGCTGTGCGATCCGAGAAGTGCCTTTAGCTGGAGAGACAACTCCCCACGGCCCACTCGTGGGATTTGCCCAAGGACTTGCTCGGGTTGAGACAGATTGGGTTTTGTTACTCGCCTGCGATTTGCCTCACCTACAGGTTCAGGTTTTACAAGATTGGGCAAGCAAGCTAGAAGATACGGCACGAGATACGATCGCTTTGCTGCCGCGACAAGCTAAAGGCTGGGAACCCTTGTGTGGTTTTTATCGACGCCAGTCTCTGCCCCTGCTCACTCAATTTATCGAAGAGGGAGGGCGATCGTTTCAGCGCTGGTTAGCGCAACATGCCGTGCAGGAGTTATCTGTGAGCGAGTCCCGAATGTTGTTTAATTGCAATACGCCTGCTGATTTAAACGCGATCGACTAGGCATTATTCTACTTGTACCGTAATAGGTAATGGGTAGTTTTCCGATTACTCATTCCCCATGACCCAAGTGGGCGGGCGGAAGGCATTCCTCCCCCGACCTAGGTACGCTACGGTTTGTGTGCATTTTCTAGACGAAAGCTGCAACTTGTTCAGTGGCGCTGGGAAACGATTTCGCAGACTTTGGTTTGATGAAAACTCGTTGTCCTGCTTCCAGCTTGAGCTTGTCAAACTGTTCTCGGCTAAGAATCGCTTTGACCTCGTGAGCGTCATCCAGTTCTAATAAAACATCGATCTCCCATCCCAGATGAACGATACGGGATACCTGGGCAGATGTTCCAGTTCCATCGGGATCGATATCAACGACCACATCATGAGGGCGCAAGAACACTTGAGGATGAGCAGCATTAAATCGAGTGTCTTGGAACAGCCGAGAACTGCTGGGCAATACGTTAACAGGACCAATAAAACTCATCACAAACGCCGTTGCGGGATGATCGTAAATCTCTGCCGGTTTACCGATTTGTTCGAT
>DATNPT010000115.1:0-13065 GCA_036703075.1 Chroococcales cyanobacterium | reverse complement strand
CATTCCAGTACATAAAAGCATCATGTAAAGAATGGAATATTTGAACATCGATCGCGCCAGTTGCTTATCGGTGGGTGCCTGTAATAGCTGCCATGCTTTTTGGAGAAAAATGCTGCCCAACAGTAACGCGATCGCACCATACACTACACCTGACGATCCCAACGGATAAATCAGCAACAGGGAAACCGGCACCACGACCAGAGTGTAATACCAAATTTGGCGAGTCGTGGGTGCTTCCCCGACAATCACCGGAAGCATTGGAATACCGACTTTTGCATAATCCTCGCGAATCATCAACGCCAATGCCCAAAAATGGGGAGGCGTCCACAGAAAGACAATGGCAAATAGCAGCCAAGCCGTCCAACTCAATTCGCCCGTAACTGCTGCCCAACCAACCAATGCCGGAATGGCACCTGCCGCCCCGCCAATCACAATATTTTGCGTAGTATGGCGTTTGAGTAGATGAGTGTAAATAGCCATGTAGAAGATAATGCCGGACATTGCCAAAAGGGCAGCTAGCAGGTTGGCAAATACAGCTAGTAGAGAGAATGAACTAGAAGCAAGCGCGATCGCAAATAGCAGCGCATGTAAAGGTTGCACCTTCCCCGACGGAATCGGACGGTGACGCGTGCGCTCCATATCGTAGTCGATATCGCGATCGTAAATGCAGTTCAATACTTGGGCAGAAGCCGCTGCTAATGTACCACCAACCAGAGTTACAAGCAGCAATAGGGGGTCTACTCGTCCATCGGATGCGATCCACATCGATGCTGCTGTCGTAATCAACAGCAGTGGGATAATCCGTGGCTTGGTCAGTTGATAGTAACTTTGAATAACTTCTAGGAAGTTTTCATGTTGACGAGAGACACTGGTCCCAATCATTACTTCACCAATTTCCTTTTTTTGAAACAATACGCCTACTGCGTTCGCTTGGGTTTTAACCCGGTTAAAGCCTGCAATATTTAGCTAATAGCGGCATTGGGGTTTGAAGAATTCGTCTCGCTGGCTATAGTCAGATCGCGCAAACCTAGTACTGTCAAGGCTACCAGCGTGCCTAATAAAGCCGCTCCCACCGCTTGGTGTGAAACAGTGAGTATCTCGACTTGCAGGTGTAACCAGAAGGTTGCAACGCCTAGGACGATCTGTAAAACAACCAGTCCACCAGCTAGATTTGCTAGTAACCGTAAACTGGGATGGAGTGCAGGTGTCCGCCATGCCATAACCACGATGGCTAGTGTGGCTAGAGTTGCTGGTACCACACCAGCAATATGGCTATTCATGATGGTACATAGCTGATATCCTCCAAAGCATTGATGCAATGCCCATTGAGAGGCAACGAGTCCGCCCAACAAACTTTGTAGATAAACCAGCAGCGCAGCGGTTAAACTCACCCAAGGCAACTTACCGACAGTACCAGTACCCTTGTACGGTAGGAGGGCACAGCCAATAACCAGCAGCGTGTTGAAAAATAGCAGTGCTGTTCCAAGATGAGCGGTGACAATATCAAACCGGAGTAATTCTGTGACAGTCAGTCCACCGAGAACGCCTTGGAAAACGATGAGACCTAAAGCAAACGTAGACGCCCAAGGGAGCCAATTGGGTAACGAGCGTCGGTACCACCAGGATAAACCAGCCAGTGCGATCGCGCTCATGCCAATCAAGGCGGCATCCAGCCGATGAAACCACTCTAGAAAAACCTGAAGATTCATCTGCTTGCTCGGTACCAACTGACCGTAGCACAACGGCCAGTCAGGGCAGGCAAGGCCTGCGTTCATCACCCGCGTTGCGCTACCAACCGCCATCAACAGCAGCGTCGCGATCGCAATTTTCCATACCAAGCGACGGATACGGTCTTGTGGCTGGGATGACTCTTGAGTGTTAATCGACTGATGGAGGACTGATTGAGCCATAGCACCATTAGCGTAGAAGTATTTACTCAAATCGAGAGTATCAACTCATTCCCAACTTAACACCCTACTCTCGGAAGATGAGGGGATTCCACCTACTACTCTAATCATGCGATCGCTAGAGCTGAGATTGTTTTAGAGATTTTTCAGATTGTGCGATCGAGCTTATAGCTTCGACAAAGTCTGTATAAATACTTGCAAGGAACCAGTTCTTGTAATAAGTCTCTGTAAGCTTTTACCATTCGATCCCAAACAAAATCTAAAGAAATTAAGAAAAATTTGCTAAAAACGAGCCAGCGTATCTTACTCAACAGACTACTTGGCTTACCGTAGTAAGAGACCACAACGGAGAAGCCACAGATTCAAAGTACTATCAGCTGACCTGGGTCAAGGGTGTAGAAATGCCTTTGTTGAAACTTATCCCTTTTGAGGGAGTGAAATTATCAGGGCGTAGCAGTGTAATAAGCAATGGACGAGTACCCTAAGGCATAGACTTATTAACCCTCAAGGAGGAAACAGCAAGAACACTCGGCTGTCCTCACCGCCTTTGAACCCTGCGAAAAGTGCGATCGAACTGGAAGACCTGGGTACCCCGTTAGTGATGGCGGTCTGAGTCCAAGAATTCCTTCTCCGCTCTCGGAATGGGGAATGTCACCCTGATAAGCCAAATCAGCATGGACTTTGACTCTCGCGACTCCTGTTCTGAACAAAGTTTTGTAGAAGTCCTAGACATAGCTTGCACCGTGAACATTCCAAGTCAAATTGCAACCTTAATAGCTGGTATCGTCTTAACCCTCATCAGCCTGTGGTACGGTCAAAACCACGGTCTACTTCCAGTGGCAGCCTCTGACGAAGCTGCTCAGGTGGACGCGCTATTCAACATGATGATGACGATTTCCACAGGACTGTTTTTGGTCGTAGAGGGTACGATTATCCTCGCCGTTATCAGATTTCGCCGCCGCAAAGATGACAAGACGGACGGACCACCAATTCATGGCAATATTCCTTTGGAGATTGTTTGGACCGCAATTCCTGCTGTTTTAGTGATGATCATCGCCATCTATAGCTTTGAGATTTATAACGCTATGGGAGGACTCGATCCAATGGCGTCTCATGACCATACTGAGCCGCAGAAGGTTGCCCACGCTCATGAGATGTCGCCTTCTCAAGCCGATCCCAATAAAAGTTTAATTGCTCTGGATACCAGTAAAGGAACCATCGCACTCGGCTTAGGCGCTTCTCCAGAAAATCAGGGCAAACCAGCACCATTGACCGTCAATGTTATGGGTCTACAATATGCCTGGATTTTTACCTACCCTGAAACGGGTATCACCTCAGGTGAATTGCATATCCCGGTTGGGCAAGAAGTAGAGCTAAAGATCGCAGCCCAAGACGTTCTGCACGCCTTCTGGCTGCCAGAGTTTCGCCTTAAGCAAGATGCGATCCCCAATCGGGTAAGCGAACTACGATTCACACCGAATAAAGTTGGTCAGTACCCCATTGTTTGTGCTGAACTGTGCGGTGCTTACCACGGCGCAATGGGCGCTCAGCTTTACGTTCAGACGCCCGAAGACTACCAGGCATGGCTCAAAGAGCAACAAGCCATTGCTAGCAACGAGACTTTGGATGAAGCCGTTGCCACCACTCCTAACGAGAGGTCGAGTAGCGAGATTCTTACTCCCTATGCCCAAGATATGGGGATTTCGTCGAAAACTCTGGAGCAGTTGCACTCTGCCCCTGAGCATCTGGCTCACCACTTAGCAATAACCAATCAACTGTAATTGGTGAATAGCCGTTGGTTATTGGTTGTTGGTCATTAGTCATTATTGGCTGGCAATGAACAACTAACAACTAACAACTAACAACTAACAACTAACAACGGACAAACAGAATGACACAAGCAGAGCTTCAAGAACAAGCCAATAAGCCTGCCCAAGCCCATGAACATGGGGTCAGGAAATGGCAGGATTACTTCACCTTTAACACCGATCACAAGGTCATTGGTATTCAATACTTCGTGGCCGCATTCTTCTTTTTTATGGTTGGTGGGGTACTAGCAACAATCATTCGCACGGAATTAGCAACGCCTGCGTCCGATTTTGTCAGCCCTGAAACCTACAACCGAATATTTACCATGCACGGGACAATTATGATTTTCCTGTGGGTGGTTCCGGCGGGAACCGGTGCCTTCGCTAACTATCTGATTCCTTTGATGATTGGTGCGAAGGATATGGCGTTTCCGAAGTTGAATGCCGTAGCCTTTTGGATGAATGCTGTTGGCGGACTGTTGCTCCTTAGCAGCTTTTTTGTTGGGCCAGCCGAGGCGGGTTGGACTTCTTATCCGCCCTTAAGTACGACGGCAAGCCGTGCGGGTGAGGCAATTTGGATTCTGAGTCTTCTGATTGCAGGAACCTCCTCAATTTTGGGAGGTCTGAATATTGGCGTCACCATCCTCAAGATGCGGGTGCCGGGAATGAGCTTGAATCAGATGCCTCTATTTTGCTGGTCGATGCTGGCAACTACAGCCCTTCAGCTGCTGGCTACACCAGTGCTGGCAGCAGCTCTGATTCTGCTTGCCTTTGACTTGATTGCTGGGACAACATTTTTTAACCCGACAGGTGGGGGAGATCCGGTTGTTTACCAGCATATGTTCTGGTTTTACTCCCACCCTGCTGTCTACATCATGATTTTGCCCTTCTTTGGGGTAATCTCGGAAGTGTTGCCCGTACACGCTCGCAAGCCGATTTTTGGTTATCGTGCGATCGCATATTCCAGCATTGCCATCAGCTTCCTAGGGCTATTGGTTTGGGCGCACCACATGTTTACTAGTGGCACTCCAGGCTGGATGCGGATGTTTTTCATGATCGCCAGTATGATCATTGCCGTCCCAACTGGAATCAAGGTCTTCAGCTGGTTGGCAACAGTCTGGGGAGGCAGAATCGGGTTTGAGACTCCCATGCTGTTTGGTCTGGGCTTCATCTCAGTCTTCGTGATCGGCGGCATTACAGGTGTAATGCTGGCATCAGTACCTTTTGATATCCACGTTCACGACACCTACTTTGTCGTTGCTCACCTCCATTACGTCCTGTTCGGTGGCAGTGTACTCGGACTTTATGCCGGGTTCTACCACTGGTTCCCGAAAGTAACCGGCCGGATGTACAACGAACCCCTCGGTCAAATTCACTTTGTGCTGACCTTTATTGGCTTGAACCTGACGTTCATGCCCATGCACGAGTTAGGCATGTTGGGGATGAATCGGCGAATTGCCGTTTATGACCCAAAGTTTCAAGCCCTTAATGAGCTTTGCACCATTGGCGCAATCATCATGGATACCTCGATCCTTCCCTTGCTGATTAACGTCTTTTGGAGCTTAGCTCGTGGTGAAAAAGCAGGCGACAATCCCTGGAGAGCTTTGACGCTAGAGTGGATGACAACTTCACCACCCGCGATTGAAAACTTTGATGGAACACCGCTTTTAGCCACGGGTCCTTATGACTATGGCATGCAAGATCGCGAATATCAGACCTATGTACCCATGTCTGAGGAACGAGAACCGGCCTTAGCGGCTGGTCCTAACTCAGCTTTACGAGCAGACCCAGATCCAGAGGTTGCTGTCAACCCCGAAGACCGTCAAGGGGATCGTGATTAGCCAGTAGTTAGTCGTTAGTCGTTAGTCGTTTTTCTGCTAACTGCTAACCACTAACCACTAACCACTAACCACTAGCCACTAACTATTAATTTATGCAAGGTTCAACAATAGACGAATCGAAGACTGCCCTCAATTATCACCATGACACTGAGGCAACAGCTCATCACGAGGAGCATCCTGACTTCCGGATGTTTGGGGTGGTTGTGTTCCTGGTCGCCGAGAGTATGATTTTTCTCGGCTTGTTTACAGCTTTCACGATCTACCGTGCAATCCTACCCGAATGGCCTCCAGAGGGAACGCCAGAGTTAGAACTCCTGCTACCAGGAATCAACACGATTGTTCTGATTTCCAGCAGTTTTGTGATGCATAGAGGCGATGTCGCGATTAAAAAGAACGATGTTGCTGGAATGCGGTTCTGGTATATTCTCACAGCAATTATGGGAGCAGCCTTTTTAGCCGGACAGGCTTATGAGTACGCCCATCTCGGATTTGGTTTAACTACCAATGTCTTTGCTAGTTCATTTTATGTTTTGACGGGTTTCCACGGTCTCCACGTTACCGTAGGTCTTCTCCTCATCTTGTCAGTATTGTGGCGATCGCAAAAACCCGGTCATTACTCCAGTGAAGAACACTTCGGACCAGAAGCCGCAGAACTTTACTGGCACTTTGTCGATGTTGTGTGGATTATTCTCTTCACGTTGGTGTATTTGCTTTAAGCCATCGACGCTGTGTTGCTCAAATAGCCCCCACTTGGGGGTTTTTTAATTTTGTAAGTTGAAAAACTCTTTCTTTACTACAGCCATATCGCCTTGGGTCAAATTGAGCCAAGACGGTATGGGTGTTTTAGTTGGTTGTTATAAGTGACAGACTAGCGTCTACTACCAGTGACCGCTTGGCTGAGGGGGTGAATCCTCCATTGGCAGTAGCAAAGTGGACAAAGTGATAAACACTCTACACCGCTTCTGTCAGCTAGCCTATACACCGTCCCTACATCTGGTATCGCTATCCTTGATGTAAGGCTATGGGTCACTGCGGTAAAACTCCCATCCGGTGCGTTTTCTCTTCACTGACAACTTTATCAACAGCCGCTCGATCTCGCTGTCGTTCTAGAGATAGAATCGAGTTCACTCTTGGGGTGGAAACTCCCAATAATTTTCTGCTGCCAAACTGTTCCTTCTCAAGATACAAGACGAGGTGGGACGACCATGTCACTATGAGTCGTAGAAACAAGGAGGAGTATGAATACAGCTGAACGCCTTGCTACACTCAATCGCATCCGTAAATTGAGCCGTTTAATGGATACGGCAATTCGGATTCCAGGAACGGGATTTCGTATTGGATTAGACCCGATTATGGGCTTGATTCCTGGTGCTGGTGACTTGGTGAGTACAGCCTTCTCCGCTTACATCATCTATCTGGCAACTCGCTTCGGTATACCTGGTAAAGACCTGAGGAAGATGCTGTTCAACATTGGTCTAGAAGCGGCTGTGGGTACGGTTCCTCTGATTGGTGATATGTTTGACGCCTACTACAAGTCAAATATTCGCAACCTGGCAATTTTAGAGCAACATCTCCAGGTCGTCGATCCAGAACTGGAAGAGATGACCTCGGTTACGCCTGAATTCAAAGAGCCTGCTTTACCTAGATAGAACGGTTTTTGGTTTGTAATTAGTTTTGAATTTTAAGTTTCAACTTGACTAGCGAACTTTTACGACCTGAGCAAATTGTTGACGTCCCTCCTCTAAGTTTGCAGGAATCCCGTTGGGATAAGTCTTGGCAATCAAGGCTTGTAGTTGTTCAAATCGATTGGCTGGATTGGGATGGGTACTCAAGAAATCCGGAGATTGCCCGCCCTGTCGAGTTGAATTGAGGATTTGCATCAATTCGACAATGCCTTTGGGATTATAGCCAGCTTCCGTCATAAAACGAAAACCCAAGCGATCGCTTTCCAATTCGTCTTCTCGTCCGTACCGTAGTGACACCAGTTGATTGACCGCTTGCGCTACGATTGCTGCCTGCCGCGCTTGGTTGGGATCGTCACTTGCTGCGATTCCGACGGCATTCACCAATGCCCCTCCAAGTTGCTGTTTGGCTAAATGTTCTGCCCCATGTCGCGCGACAACGTGTCCGACTTCGTGCCCGAGCACCCCGGCTAACTGAGCTTCTGAGTTGAGACGGCTTAGCAATCCTGCTGTAATAAAAACTTGTCCGCCTGGTAGGGCAAAGGCATTGATCGTTTTGGGGTCTCTCAGTAGATGGAATTCATAAGGGTAGCCGGATTGAGCTGCATCGGACTGCTTGACAACCCTTGCTCCTACGCGATCGATATACGCTTGGAGTGCTGAATCTGGATAAAGACCACCATATTGAGCCGCCATCTTTGAACGCGCCTGTAAACCCAGCGTTACTTCTTGACGAGGCGATAGCTGTACTCGCTGCTTTTCCCCAGTGATTGGGTTTTCAGTCACGTTGGTGAAGTAAGTAATGATTCCAAACAGCGCAAATAAAAGTCCAATCCCCAGACGAACTACGAGTCTTTGCACTTAGTCCTCTCCCAAAATGAGTGGGAATCAAAATATCACATCGCTACCCTAGCACGCATCAGTCCAGAGTATAAAATCAAGTCTGCTAATTTCATGACCGGCGCTATACTAATACCAACCTGCATTAGGATCAGTACAACCCATTAGCTGCCCAGGCATCAAACGCGATGACGTTCCATATTTTAGTCGTGGAAGATGAAGCCAAACTGGCACAGTTCATTGAACTGGAACTGAAGTATGAAGGGTATAACGTCAGCGTCGCTCGTGATGGGATGGAGGGCTTGTCTACTGCACGAGAATCTCATCCAGATTTGATCATTCTCGACTGGATGCTTCCAGGCATATCGGGACCGGAAATCTGCCGACGCTTGCGAGCGACTGGGGATAAAGTCCCGGTCATTCTATTAACTGCTAAGGATGAAGTAAGCGATCGCGTGGCCGGTTTAGATGCCGGTGCGGATGATTACGTCGTTAAACCCTTCAGTGTCGAGGAACTCTTAGCGAGAATACGGGCGCATTTGCGACGCAATCAAGAAGAAGACCCCGATACGCTACAATTTGCCGACTTGACATTAAACAGCACTACCCGTGAAGTCTATCGCGGCGAACGCTTAATTGAACTGACTGCCAAAGAATTCGACTTACTAGAATATCTCCTCTCTCATCCTCGGCAAGTTCTCACCCGCGACCAAATTCTCGAACGAGTTTGGGGTTATGACTTTATGGGGGACTCCAATATCATTGAAGTTTACGTGCGCTATTTACGACTCAAGCTGGAAGCCAATAACGAAAAGCGCCTCGTTCAAACCGTGCGAGGTGTTGGTTACGTGCTGCGGGATTGAAGATTAAAAACTGAACCGGAGATGAATTCGGGTGTTGAGCTTCTCGTCTACAGGTTTGCCTGCCTTAAGATGTTGTTCCACAATAAGCGGTACGTCACTTGGTTTGACCCGCCAGTACCAGGTCTCTTCTGGAAGAATTCGCACTGTAGGCCCAGAGGTACACTGTCCTTGGCACCCCGTCCCCTTTACTGTGAAGTTGGTCAACTCAGCCGCCTCAAAGGCTGCAAGCACCTGGGCTGAACCCCGTTCCAGGCAGGATTTGTGCTGACAGACTAGGATGCAAGGCTGTTCTGGCTGTGAACCGTTTTGTTCGGAACCTGTTTCCACTGTTAGGTTTTACTACGAAATATTACATATTTATTTTAGCTACTTGACAAATCAAGCAAAAGTCCAATTTATGCCTAGATACAGCATCTACATGAACTCTTGGGCATCGCCCAGAAATAACTTACCGATTTGCTCAAGCGGAAGAATTATTTAAAATGCTTCAGTCCAAACCAAGCGATCGCAGACTTAGTGGAATGGCTCTATGAAGATTGCAGCGTGAAATAGCTAGGCTCGTTAACTTCCCATTACCTGTGACCAAGTAGAGGCAACAAAGATGATGACAGCCGCGATCGCAAGCAAGCCTTCAATCAAATTTCCGAGTAGCGAACCCACGACAACCCCTATTCCTGCCTTAACGGATTGCCTCGTTCTTTCATCGAAAGGCAGCTCGCGTCGATAGAGGAACTCTCCAATAATTGCTCCCAATAGAGGCCCAACCAAAATCCCCAACAGAGGACCACCAACGGGTAAAGCTGGCAAGAGACCGAAAAACCCTAATCCTAAACCGATCAGAGCACCAATCTGACCCCACTGACTTGCACCCGCTTGTTTAGCGCCCCAGTAAGTAGCTAACAGTTCAACACCCGCGCTGAGGATCAAGATGACAAATATCGCGATTATTGGTGCCCATTCCACCTGAAAACCATTAACAACAGTCCAAACCAGGATAGCAACCAATATCAAGCTAGGACCAGGAATACCCGGAACGTAAGCTCCAACAATACCCACCAGCATGACAGCAATTAGTATCCAGTAGAGAATTGTTAGCGACATTTACTTAATCTCGGCAGATGTGAACTCATAATTAAATTGACTGAGGGTGTTTGCCAGCTTATCAGCAATCCCCTCTATCCAATTCTCGTCTTGCTTGGTGTAACTGCGGGGAGCATTTGCTCCTACTATGATTGCTCCTCGATCGCCTATGGGTTGGCAGATTAATCCTTGAGTATTTTCCGGTAAATAATCAAATTCAATTCGCCCTGGATAGAGCTTAAGGTCAACCAGATAAACAGGCTTTTGTTTCTCCATCACTCGATGCAAAATGAGTCCCGGTTTGACCTCTGGGTTGATGCCTAAGACACCTCGACGCAATAGAACCTTGCCCTGATAGAAAACAACTAGCGATCGCGTCACCGTATTCGTCAGCAACAAATGTGACGCCCACGCCAGTTCAGTTTTCACCGCATCTGGTAGTCCTGGTAACAGTTCAAACCCCTGCTCTCCGATTAAATCGACAGCATCCGGCGATCGCGATTGTACCTGCTGCCACAGTAAACCCGTCAAAATCAGCACGGCACACACAATCACTCCCAGAGCATCGGAACGGGCTTGGGCATCTGTGAGTTGAGGCGTTAGCAAACGGTTGATCAGCAGCAATACACCTGCCAATCCCCCCACCGCGAACGGCAACTGCCGCAGTACATAGTTTCGATCGGGTTTAGCCATGTTCAATTAATCGGAAATGCCAGATTTAAAAAGAACGTTAAGATGAGAACTCTTCCTTCTAAGGCTTAATGTTTGATGAATTACTCCTCCCCAGGTTCAATAATCCGCTGGAACAAGTAACCTGTTCCTCTAGCGGTCAGAATTAGTTCGGGATTGCTCGGATCATCTTCTAACTTTGCCCGTAACCGTGAAATGTGAACGTCCACCACACGGGTATCGACGTGGCGTTCTGGGGTATAGCCCCACACCTCTTGCAAAATCTCCGAACGCGAGAACGGTTCTCCAGAGCGGCTGACTAATAATTCCAGGAGACTAAATTCCATCCCTGTGAGCCGGATGCGTTCATCTCCCTTGTAAACCTGCCGCTTATTGGTGTCGATTTTGATGCTGCTAACATGAATAACGCCAGAACTGGGAATGCCAGACGCCCCCACTTTGTCAACCCGTCTCAGCACAGAGCGAATGCGGGCTTCCAATTCTTTTGGGGAAAAGGGCTTGACAACATAGTCATCCGCGCCTAACTCTAGACCTGTAATCCGGTCGGCAACATCCCCTAAGGCAGTTAGCATAATGATGGGGACATCGGATTCCTTGCGTAACTCCTGGCAAACTCCGTAACCGTCGAGCTTGGGCATCATGACATCCAAGACGACTAGGTCAGGGTCAGTGTTACGAAAGGTATCTAGAGCCTCTTCTCCATCGGCTGCTGTGACGACATCGTAGCCAATCATGGAAAGACGAGTTTCCAAGATACGGCGGATGCTTGCTTCATCATCAACCACGAGGATTTTTTCCTTATGATTTTCCAATTGACGTAGTACTCCCAAAAATATCTCAGTGAATTGTTAATTTATCGGTAGCTTATCTCTAAGATATAACGCTCTCTGAAGGTTTTTTAAGAACTCAATGATTTACCTCTCGATCGATGCCTCTTTTTCTTAATTTTTACTTAAGAATCAAACGTTTTTTAATAGTTTTTAACACTTAAGCTCAGGATGGCAAAGCCCAAATCTGTATATGTATGTGGCCAATGTGGAGAACAACACTCGCAATGGTTTGGCAAATGTTCAGCCTGCGGCACCTACAACTCTTTGGAAGAAGAGACAGTAACACCAACCTCCCCCCTTAATATAAGTCGCGGTGGTTGGCAATCGAATGCTCGCGCCGATCGCCAGGGAACAAGCAAGGGACCAGCACAACCGAGATCGTCGCGCAAGTTCTCAGAGATTTCTAACACGGTTCAGATGCGCTTCGCCTCCGGCTATGGTGAACTAGACCGGGTACTGGGAGGTGGGATAGTGCCAGGTTCTTTGGTATTAATCGGCGGCGATCCCGGTATTGGGAAATCAACGCTGCTGTTGCAAGTCGCGAATCAGCTAGCTCAAAGACACCGCATCCTCTATGTCAGCGCAGAAGAGTCGGGCCAACAGGTCAAGCTGCGAGCTTCACGGCTGGGTGTGGGAACAGACTCAGTTGAAGAGGAGCCTCTTAATGGTAAGGCGAACAAGCGTGCTAAGTCTTCAGACTCGAAAACTCACGATGGTCAAGGACACACAGCGGCGACAGAACCCAAAACTCATAATCCAGACCCGAATTTATATGTGCTGCCAGAAACAGATTTAGAAGAGATTCTGCGGGAATTGGAAGCGCTCAAACCGCAGGTGGCGGTAATTGATAGTATTCAGACGCTTTACTTTGCGGCTTTGACATCCGCGCCCGGTTCCGTGGCACAGGTACGGGAATGTACCTCAGCATTGATGCAGGTGGCGAAACGGGAGAACATCACGCTAATGATTGTAGGACACGTTACTAAGGAAGGCGCGATCGCAGGCCCAAGGGTATTGGAACACCTCGTCGATACTGTACTGTA
This sequence comes from Chroococcales cyanobacterium, assembly GCA_036703075.1. Lineage (GTDB taxonomy): Bacteria > Cyanobacteriota > Cyanobacteriia > Cyanobacteriales > Coleofasciculaceae > DATNPC01. The sequence goes on along the minus strand of DATNPT010000115.1, from coordinate 481 downwards.
TTTTGAAGGCGATCGCTTTGCCTCACATCGACTCCTGCGTTCCGTAAAAAACCGCTTCGGGGCCACGCACGAAATCGGTATCTTTGAAATGGTAGACAAAGGCTTGCAGGAGGTAACGAATCCATCCGAGCTATTTTTAGGCAACCGGGATGAAATGAGTCCCGGCACAGCTACAGTTGTCGCTTGTGAAGGTACCCGTCCGCTCGTGGTAGAGTTGCAAGCACTCGTCAGTCCTGCCAGTTATGGCGCGCCCCGTCGAGCGACGACTGGCGTCGATTACAACCGCTTGCAGCAAATACTAGCAGTACTGGAGAAGCGAGTCGGAATTCCTCTATCAAAATTAGATGCCTATGTTGCCTCGGCCGGGGGTTTGGGAGTTGAGGAACCGGCTGCTGACTTGGGAATTGCGATCGCGGTTGTGGCCAGTTTTCGCGATCGTGTTGTCGATCCTCGCACGGTGATGATCGGTGAAGTGGGTTTA
>DATNPT010000112.1:0-5453 GCA_036703075.1 Chroococcales cyanobacterium | reverse complement strand
AGCAAAGCTAGCGATCGCAGTAATTCGCTAGTAGAGTTTCAAGAAAAGAAAGCTCTCTCACAAGACTACGATTTCAGTTTTGGCAATGATGTCCGAATAGACCAACTTGCAGAATTTGGCGATCTCGTCACTCGCAAAATTTGGGGCAGTCGCGTTGAAAAAATCCAGACATGGGCAAAAAAGGATAAGCAAAAAGTTGATTTGGGAGAACTCGAATCAGGCAATTTTCTGGTACATAAAATTGCTGAGTACTGGGGAGTCGCTCAATACTTGCCACAAATTCGCGAAATACAGAAGATTAATGAGCGCCTCAAACAACTCAAGCTTAAAGGTAATACAGGTGGACTCCCTCTAGAGTGGTATTACCTTGCAGCTCAATACATCAAACATTATCCAGGTTGCGAAGATATCACAGAACCCAGTGAGAAACTCATTGAATGTGTTGAACAGCGTATTTCACCCATTCTTGCTAAGTATGCGACAGATGAAGATGGCTGGGACGATTTACGGGACTGGGTGCGTCGAGTCGTCATGCTTCCGAACAGCCAAGTAGGACAGGCGGACAAGTTTTTAGAAGAACTCAACCGATACAATGCCGCCAAACAGCAGCGACGCGGCAAACAATTGATTTGCTCTATCACCCATTCTGCCTACACCGTCAAAGAACAGATGGAATCGGCAGTATTATTTACGCCACAAGTTTATACCAACAAGCAAATGCTGGGCGGCTCCAATGCCAAACGCAACATTTCCAGCATTGCTGCGATCGAATTCATGCTGCGGCAAATCTTGATGAGTGAGACGCAGGAAGTCGGCAAGAAGTTTGAAGATGGTAAGTATCGCTACCTCTACTTCTATCCCACCTACTATTTCACTCCAGAAACGAATCGATTCTTGCACGAAGCTTATGACCAAATCGCTCAAACTCGCTTTGATACGAGTGTGCGAAACCATTTTATCAGTAAGCAAATGCAAGCAGATTTTTCCGTCACGAACTACCAAACGACAGGCTTATTTCAACTAAAAGAGGTTGCGGGTGCGATGCTCTCCGAGACAGCAACGCCAAGCGACTCCGAAGAACCCGAACCCAAGAAAGGACGGATTTTTAAGCTGAACTATTCTGAAAATCAGCCTATGACGTTCTATTTCATGGCGCTACCACCAGAAAAGCGCGGTAAAACCGATCCAACCGATACCGAGTCTTGGGTAATGCCGACTTGGTTAGCGTTCGCATTTCCGATGATTTTGGATGTGAAAACTGTTGTCTCCGAATCTCCAATTCCTCCCTGCACTGATGGTACAGAATTTGAGCAAACTGTATTTCTCGATAGCGCTCCACAAGCTTTCAGAGTGCTAACTAAGGACGATCATTTTCGTCTTGACTACATTCTCGAAGGTTGGGAACACAATGGGGCTAAATATCCTGCACCCCTGAAAGCATTAACGGCTGCGTATGCCATTCATCTAGACGTGAATGCCAAGCAAGCGAAGGGTGGATATAACGCCAACTGGGGCAGATTAGCAGAACTAGCCAGAGACTTTGAAACCAGTCCTCTTTATGTTTTCAGCTACCTTAAAGCATTTACTCGAAATCAGAAAGTTGATGCTCCTGGCATCGCTAAAATCCGGCTATACACTTACGACTTCTATCCCTGCTTTGACCCTTATGTTGAATATCACGAGGAATTGATTGTGAATGAAAAATCACCCATTCATCACCCTAAAAAGTTAACAGAACTGTATCGTAAGTTCTATCGAGCCAAATCTACGAAAGGTAAACCTACTAAAGCAAATGCCATTCTCAAGCCAGTTGATGAAGCAGCAGATGTAATTCTCAAGGCAGAGTTTAGTGCTTGCCGAGGTGAAACCTTAGTTGATTACGTAGCGGCTCGAATCTTTAGTTTGATGAATCGTGTTCATAGCTCAACGGCTGAAGGTCGTTGGGTATTTAAAAACAGCGAACGCGACCAAGAGCGAGAGGCAATTTTAGACTTTGCTCGATACTTTGTGATTGAAGTATTTGAAGGAACATTTAAAGGCGATCGCGCTCGTCTTGCAGGTCGTCAATTAAACTTAATTCGCGATACTTGTGAATTCTTATATCGCCTGGAGGACGACAAAGAACGGCGCGATCGCAAAATTAAAGGCACTGAGGAGAGCGAAGATAGCGATGCAGATGAAGATGAATCTAGAACCTAAAAAGCAAGGAATGTTAGCAATATGCGCGTTTTAGACCCTAATCAGTCCTATACCTTTAGTAAAATCTTTGAGTTGAAGGCTGAGGTGGATGCTTTAGCTGCCGACTTTGGCTACTCACTCAAGCGATCTCGTCTGGCACTACCTCAATATTCTGGAGAACTTGATCGTCTAGAACAATTGCGCGATCGCCTTGAAGAGGTATTGCCCTACGTTAACTTGGCAAATGAGGCTACTCGTCGAGAAGTATTGATTGCGGGTGTTGTTTTAGATCTTATTCACTATACCCATGCCCAACTACGCATTGAATATCCAATCAAGGTATCGGAGCAACTGCAAGGCTTACTAGATTACCTCCTACGAACTCAAAACAATTTATTAGTTATTGAGGCAAAACAGGAAGATTTAACCAATGGATTTACGCAACTTGTTGCCGAATTGATTGCGCTAGATAAATGGCAAGATTCAACGCAGCAGCCCATTTTACTTGGCGCAGTCACCACTGGGACTGTTTGGCAATTCGGTCGTTTACATCGAGAAACTAAGGAGATTGATCAAGGATTAGATCTTTATCTTGTTCCTGATGATCTAGATCCACTCATGCGAATTCTTGTACAGGCTCTTATTGCATAGTTTTGAAACATTCATTTTTGGAGAATTAATCATGGCATTTCTTAAAAACCTCGATTCTAAGTTCTTCCACGCTGAAATTCCTTACAAGCCAATGGGGAAATATGCTCACTTTCTGACCATTCGTGTTACAGACTCTTATCCACTCTTTCAAACTGATCAAGAACTTAATAAAGCCAAAGTAAGAGCAGGAATCAAAAAGGAAAATCGTGCCCCCATTAGCCGCCTTGCTATGTTCAAACGTAAGCAATCTACCCCTGAGCGTTTAGTGGGTCGAGAGTTACTTCGCAACTATGGATTGATGACTGCCCAAGAGTGTGAATATAACGTTAGGTTTGCAATGGACAATCCTGATTGCATTATCTATGGGTTCGCGATTGGTGATTCTGGCTCAGAAAAATCTAAGGTAGTGGTTGATACCGCATACTCTATTACACCTTTTGATGATTCTCACGAAGCCTTCTCGCTCAATGCTCCCTACGAAAACGGCACAATGGCATCCAAAGGTGAATTCAAAGAATTGCCAAAAAATAATAAGGATAGGGGGAAGCTAGATGGAGAGATTGGCACAACTACAGCCCGCTTTAACCAACAAGATCACATCCGACCACAGGTTTTCTTTCCCAGCATTATCACCCTCAAAGATCCAACAGAAGCAAGCTTTCTGTACGTCTTCAATAACATTCTGCGTACCAGTCGCTATGGCGCACAAACTACCCGTACAGGCACTATGCGGAATGAATTAATTGGTGTTGTTTTTGCTGATGGCGAAATCACCAGTAATCTCCGTTGGACTCAGGCAATTTATGACTTGTTCCCTACTGAAGCACTACAGTCTCTCGATCCACTGGATGAGGATGATGTTATGGAACATGGCAATAGTGCAATTAAGGGGTTATTAGATGATGAACCAATTGTTAAGACTACCTTTATGGATGAAGAATTTGATGCTTTGCTTATGGAAGTCAAAGCTCTGACGAGTAATGAAACAAGCCTGAAGGCAATTTTGAAGAAGGCCGATGATGAGGCTAAAGCTTATGCCAAGAAACATATCAAGGGTAAGGCTGGAGCCACAGCAGCGGAGTAACGATTATGACGATCATTTACCGCTGTCAGCTAGAACTCCATGACAGCCTTTACTTTGCAACTCGCGAAATTGGGCGATTGTATGAAACTGAACCAGTGTTGCATAATTACGCCCTCTGTTACGCGCTAGGGTTAGTGGATAGCGATCGCTATTCTACCCGCGTTCCCGAAGAGCATTCCTATCGCTACTTCTGCCCAGAACAAGTCCCAAAATATGAAGAGCATCTCACACCTCTCAATCAGCAGGGAATTTATGTGACTCCGGCAAGGGCAGTTAATCACGCGGCTGTTCTCAACACTTGGAAATATGCGGATAACCGCTACCATGTTGAGATGCAGAAAACTCAGAAAAATATTCCTAGCTTTGGCAGAGCTAAAGAAATTGCTCCTGAAAGTGAATTTGAGTTTTTCGTTATCTCGGAAAAGCCATTGACTCTACCGAAATGGATTCGCTTGGGTAAGTGGGCAAGTAAGGCACAGGTGGAAGTTGCGGAAACTCAGGAAAGTAAGCGATCGACTACCGAAAAAGACTTCACATTTCCTTACCCTCTCAACCCCTTAGATGTGATGTTCTCGCATCAAGTGATTAGCTACGACGTAATTAATATGCCCCCCGTTAGCTTAATCCAAAACGTCAAAATTCAAGGTCAGTATTACGAGTTCAACAATCTGAAAATTCCAGCACAAATGCACTACCGCTTTAGCAGTTGATCGGAATATGCCCCATAGCCTAGTCCTCAACCTTCTCCCCCAATCCCCGATTCCCCCGCAATTCCTAACTGGACGCCATCTCCACGCCCTCTTCCTAAACCTTGTCAGTTCGGTCGATCGCAAATTGGGTGACTACCTCCATGAAGCCAAGGCTGACAAAGCCTTCACTCTCAGTCCGTTGCAAATCCTGCGTAGGGGTGATACAGACATTGCCCGTACTCTGCAATGGGAACACACCAAACCCATCCCCACTGGTACTCCCTGCTGGTGGCGCATCTCCCTCCTAGACGACACCTTATTCAGCCAACTCACTCAACTCTGGCTCAACCTCAACCCCAACCATGCTTGGCATCTCGGCCCTGCTGACTTACACATTACCAGTATCCTCGGCACTCCCCAAAGCACTCAACCGTGGGCGAATGCCATCAGCTATGCCCAATTCTACGAACAAGCCTCAGAATCTAATCGCCAAATCGAGTTTTTCTTTTGCACGCCCACTGCCTTCCGACAAAGCAACTACGACTGTGCTTTACCGACGCGAGACTTGGTTTTTAATAGCTTGATTAATCGCTGGAATCAATACAGCGGCATCGAACTACCAAAAACACTCGTCGAGTCCATTTTCCCCAGCTTTTTCAATATTCGTACTGAAATGGTTGCCGACTCTAGCAGCAAGTTTATTGGCTGTATCGGGGCAATGAACTTTCGGATTTTGGGAGACGTTGAACCGCTAGTAATCAAGCAAATCAACGCCTTAGCGGACTTTGCTCTCTACAGTGGCGTCGGACGCAAAACAACTATGGGCATGGGCATGTTGCGTCGCCTCCACT
>DATNPT010000105.1:0-13068 GCA_036703075.1 Chroococcales cyanobacterium | reverse complement strand
CATTCCCAACGGACATTTGCAAGCAACTGGGCGGGACGCGAAAGGACGCAAGCAGTACCGCTATCATCCCCACTGGCAAAAGATACGCAGCCAGACGAAGTTCAACCGGATGATTTCCTTTAGCGCGGCGCTACCATTAATTCGGGAACAAATCGACAAACATTTATCCCTAAACGGTATGCCGCGAGAGAAGGTACTCGCTACCGTTGTGCGTCTTTTGGAAACAACCTTTATTCGGATTGGTAACGTCGAATATGCTCAGGAAAACCAGTCTTTCGGCTTGACGACTCTCCGCAATCGTCATGTTGATGTCTCTGGCTCAACCATTCAATTTCAGTTCAAGGGCAAGAGTGGGGTCAAGCACAATATAGAAGTCCAAGACCGACGCCTTGCCAAAATCATCAAGCGCTGTCAGGATATTCCTGGCCACGAACTGTTCCAATATCTAGACGATGACGGTCAACGCCAGACCATTAGCTCTGAAGATGTGAATAATTACTTGCGAGAAATTACTGGCGAAGACTTCACGGCAAAAGATTTCCGAACCTGGGCGGGTACTGTACTGGCAGCACGAGAACTTAAGCAGTTTGAACCTTTTACCTCACAAACTCAAGCGAAGAAAAACGTTACGCAAGCTATCAAAGCTGTAGCCAAGAAACTGGGAAACCGACCTGCCACCTGCCGCAAGTATTATGTTCATCCTGCTGTGATTGATACTTATCTGGAAGGAACGCTAAGCGCGACACAGGAAGAACATAGCAAGTCGAAGTCAGATGATTCACCCTACAGTCTACGACCTGAAGAACGTGCTGTTGTTGCCCTCCTAGAAGAAGCATTTACTCAAGTGGAGGAGTAGTGACTGGAACGTTGTCGAGTTTTTTACTTTTTCTCTGTAGGCTAGCTGTATCGCATAGGGTGTATATGCACGAAGTCATACGATGCTCTTCTGAACTAAGGAAGGGGCAGGAGAGCATCGGTTCTTTCTTTAGCAGTGTGCAGTGCGAACTAGTTACCGACCTTATCAGCGATCGCGAATTGCCTCGGCTGAATTGGAGATAAATTCCAAAGGAACCCGTACTAAACTCCGCAAAGCACAAGAAATGCGATCGACCTTATAGGAACGAGGCGCGGGTGCAATCGTCTCGAAATACTCAGAATGCAAGCTGAAGCCAAAGTTAACCTCGTCTGGCAGCGTTAGTTTACCAACAGGGCCGTTCTTGAGGTTATTGGCAGCAAATAACCAGGCTTCGAGATGATTTTCGACAAAAACTGTCGTGAAAACATAGCCTTGTTCTTGAGGAATGAACTGAATACTATCGAGCAGACAGCCATCGGGAAATACATAAAAGTCAAGGTAGTCACGTCCTAAATCGGCTAATTCGCGATCGGGATATTCGGCTTGTTCTGAACGCAACTTCTCAGTCAGGGTGTTCCAATCTTCTGCTATGGGAATGCGAGCGAGAACAGAGGGTAAATTGTGGGTTGGCACTTGTTTATCCGTGAGGACGCGATTAGGATGATCGCGGAAAGAAAGGTACTGACGACGGCAGATAAACTCTCGCCAATACCCTGCATAGCCTTGGTAAATTGCCGAGTACCCGGAATCGGTAAACTGCTCCCGTGGGTCAGCCGCATACAGCATGGTTGAATACCAACCGGGATGGATAAACGCTTCTTCCTGAATCAGTTGACCATCACCAATGACAACTTTCCGCAGGACACCTGGGTCGAAACCAAACATCCAGGGAATGCCCCAATATTCACTGCTGTAGCGTTTGCCCGTGAAGTGGTTGACATCACTAGGTTCTAACGATTGAGTTAGGCTAATTGTCCCCTGTTGCACCGCAACCATGTGAATGTTCCCATTGTGATGGCGGTAGTTACACAGGAAGTGGTAACTATCACCAGGGAATGTAACTAGGCGTGCGGGAACTTTTGAGTTGGTTTCTGTTAAGTCTTTGCGCTCTACGATATAAATCTGGGTTTGGGGATAAGCTTTGGCGGGTGGAACTTTTAGCCCCATGAGTGTGGTTAAGCCCATTTGGAAGGGCATATCGGGAATCATCGCGCATTCCTCGGTAACGACAATGGTATGGGGACTACCGTCGAGTTGAGTTCCGTCTAACTGCCAGTGCTTTAACGCCCCTTTGCCGTCCCACGCCGTAATGTAGACCCGGCTAATCATGTCATCGAAGAGTTCTCCTGGACGCGGGATGCTTTTCAGTTCGCAGCTAATCAGCTGACCGCTTTGGGGATCGTACAAGGGGTGGGCTGTATTCGCCACCATCGGAAAGAATGACAAGGGAACGCTGATGATATGCTCGTCAAAGTATCCTACAGGTGAAATCGTTTCTAGGGTGACTGGATCGATCTCCCAGTAGCGCCCTGCATCTGCGGTCAAAATCAATCGCCCGCCCATGTTCACAACCCCTGTGTTCGCTGGCTCGGCAATGCCCAATAGACTCATCCTTGCAGGGAAAAACGCTCGCTGTCGCCAGGTAAGGGGAAGCCAATCTTGCCAGAAACTATCCCATGTCTGCACTCGTTGACAATGGAGTTTGACTTTACCATCTTGTGCTGCAAGATCCCAACGGATGGTAACACCCGTACCCCCAAACAGATGACGCTCTCCTGAGTGATGATAAGGAGCAGCTACGAAAATATGACCGGATAGATTCTCCGGCCAAGTTCCAGAGATTGTAGCTTCAAACTGACCGACGCTGGAATGAGTAAAGTTTTGAACAGATACCATGTCTTAAATTGAGCTGTAATCAGAACCTGTTTTTAGAACCAAGCTCAAGAGGATTGTTTCCGTATAAAAAACATCACAGTTTTCAAGATGGCGGTTCTCACTAGGATGGATGAAACAAACCATGTAGGGGCAAAACATGTCTTGCCCCTACTGTGTCATATTCACTGCTTACTCTATTGCCTGTGCTTCGCCAGAAAATTCAGCATTACCTTTGCTACAGGATCTGCTGACTCTACCACAAAAGCGTGACCGCAGAGATCGAGAATAGTGAGTTCAGCATTGGGAATGCCTTGAGCTAATTGCTGAGAAAATTTGACCGGAGTAACAAGGTCTTCTTTCCCAACCATAACGAGTGTAGGGCAATGAATCTCTGCAATGCGATCGCTAGTATCGCTGCCCAGAATGGCTCGACTTTGGTGGTATAGCCCATGAGAGGTCGGTGGAAATGGGTAATTTTCAATCAAGTCGATGAGTTGCTTCATGACCTCTGGAGTTGAGTAAAATGCATCGGTAAACAGCCAGGGTAATAGAACTCTCTGATAAAGCGCTCCTTCTAGCTTCTGTGCCAAGTCGCCAAACAGCTCGATGAGTGAATTAAACTTTTCGTCTCCTTTTGTCCAAGAAGAGAGAACGATTAAGCTGTTGATTTTTTCTGGATGTGCCAAGGTCAATTCTTGTGCAATCTGTCCCCCCATGGAATGACCGGCGACGTGTACTTTAGAAATGCTCAAGTAATCCAACAGCGCGTTGGCATCAGACGCCATTTGTTTGATACTGTAAGGAGCATCCGGCGCAGAACTTCGTCCAATTCCTCGGTTATCAAAGCGAAGCACCTGATAATTCTGAATTAGCGATCGCATCATTGCCGCCCAAGTCGAACTGTCACTGTCAAACCCTGAGATTAACAGTAATGGGTCGTTTTCACTTGAACCTTGAAGGGTATAGAACAACTCGATGCCGTTGACCTGAATGACTGACACAGCCAGCTCTCCCTTTCATTATTGCTGAGCATTGGTTCTTTCTGTACCTACAGTCTGAGCGTCTCTTCCTTGCTGTAGCAGCAACGGATAAGAGCGCGATCGCATTTGGCACCAGCGCTAGTAAAGCTTGGTGCTAACCTAGCCGATGGCATGATTGCCGCCCAAGTCGCACTGTCAGTGTCAAACTCTGCGATTAGCAGTAGTGGCATGTTCGCGTTGCACTACGCCTGTTGTCTGTGCGAGCGCATGAATGAAGCGTATACTCTTGCAGGCATTCCAGATGAACGACAATGGAAGACATCAGGTGCAGGATATGAATGTACTTTTCCTTGAGAGGATATGTGAATACTTATGAACATATTATCTAGCTGGCAACGTTTTTCTCCACGACGAATAGTGAAGTCATTAGGATTGGTCGTGTTGTGTTGGGTGTTGATTGGTTGTTCGGCACCTACTCAGGCAAGTAATAAGGTTGTTGATTCTGACTTTGAAACTAAAGTGTTGCAGGTTATCCGCAACCATCCGGAAGCCATTGTGGAGTCAGTTCAGGCTTACCAACAGAAACAACAAGAGCAACAGCAGCAGTCACAAAAGGCTCTCCTAGAACAGATGAAAGCTAATCCCAAATCGGTCATTGGTGACTCGCCAACCGAGGGAAATTCTGCTCGCAAAATTGTCTTACTAGAATTCTCTGATTTTCAGTGTCCCTATTGCGGACAGGCGTTTCAGACGACTAAGCAGTTCATGGCGACTCATCAGAATCAAGTGACGCTGGTGTACAAGAATTTTCCGCTAATACGAATTCACCGGGAAGCGATGCCAGCCGCTAAAGCTGCTTGGGCAGCCTATCAACAAGGCAAGTTCTGGCAGTTCCACGATGCGCTATTTGAAAATCAAGATAAGTTGGGTGAATCGTTCTATGTGAGTACAGCTAAAGCTTTAAACCTTGATTTGAAGAAGTTCGACCAAGATCGCAATAGTAAGGCTACTGAAGCAGCGATTCAGGAAGATGTTGGCATGGCTGAAAAATTGGGAATTGGTGGTACTCCGTTCTTTATTATGAATGGGGAACCCATTTCTGGCGCTCCAGAAATTGCTGATTTGGAAAAACTTTTGGTGCAGGTTAGTAAGTCTTAATAAGAATGCAACTGACATAAGGCGAAAGCTGTAGGTATTAGAGAAAACCCGGACTTGGGGGTTTCCCCCAAACCCCCATTGGGGGACATGCGTCTCCCCCTCTCCCCCCCGCGCAAGGTGATTAATGGTGAAGTCAGTGACCAAAGAAGGGAACTTCTTAACAGGAAATAGGGAACAGCGAGGAAACGAGGAGTTCCCTATTCTTGCCGAAATTCCCCTTGGACTGGGTACAAGCCCCCACGAAGAGAGAGTGGTCGGCGCATTAGTAGCGGGTTTAAATCCCCCACCATACGCCTTGAGTGTTCCCCGTTGCCCGTTCCCTGTTGCCTTTAAATTCCTCTTAAGATTGAGAGGAATGACGCACCGCTTGTCAATTCTGTTATCCCTTCCCGTAAGCAAGACTCGATCGCGGCTGTGTTGAAAATCAGCAGGTCAGCTCAAAAAATACCTAGAATACAGACATTATCGAGTCTTTGCGATCGCTTTTAGAAAAACCAGATGAGTGAGCCACAACTTCAATGGCAAGTTTCGCCACTACCTAAAATACCCCAGTGGTTCTTTGAAGCTGTAGAACGCCACGTTCCAGCTTCACATGGGCGTTACGCGGCTCAACTGTTGTGGCAACGAGGAATTTGCGACCTCGAACAACTGCCGGGTTTCCTGAACCCAGAGTTCTATCACCCAGCCAGCCCTTTTGAATTCGGGCAGGAAATGCACTGGGCAGTGGCACGCTTGCAGCAAGCGTGCAGGACGGGTGAAGTTGTCGCGATTTGGGGAGATTTTGACGCCGACGGCATCACTTCAACTGCTGTTCTCTGGGACGGTTTAGGACAGTTTTTACCTCAAGAATGGCAGCTCATTTACTACATTCCCAATCGCCTCACCGAATCTCATGGTTTGAATTGCCAAGGTATTGACCTATTGCAAAAGCAAGGTTGCCGATTAATCGTCACTTGCGATACGGGCAGCACGAACGTGAGTGAAATTGAGTACGCTCGCCACTTGGGTATCGATGTCATCGTCACCGACCACCATACCCTACCCACCGAACGTCCGCCGGTAACAGCGATTATTAATCCTCGCTATTTACCTGCCGACCATCCACTCTTCCATCTCTCCGGTGTTGCTGTTGCTTACAAGCTCGTCGAAGCGCTTTACCAAACCTTACCCGATGTGCCTCAACAGCCGTTAGAAAGCGTGTTGGAATTGGTGGCTATTGGTCTGATTGCCGATTTAGTGCAACTCAGTGGTGATTGCCGATATTTGGCACAACGGGGAATAGAACAGTTGCAACAGCAATTGAAAACCCGCACTCGTCCGGGTGTAGCGCGTTTATTGGAATTATGCCAGCGCAGTGGCGATCGCCCCACGGATATTTCCTTCGGACTTGGTCCCAGAATCAACGCGGTTAGCCGAATTCAGGGTGATGCAACCTTCTGTGTTGAGTTGCTCACGAGTACGGATGAAGAACGCTGCGAAAAACTAGCCATAGAGACAGAATTAGCGAATACTCGCCGTAAGGCTCTACAAAAAGACGTTACCCAACAGGTTAAAGCCAAACTTGCCCAACTCGACCTCTCAACCACAAGCGTGATTGTTTTAGAAGATCCACAGTGGCCGGTTGGGGTTCTGGGCTTGGTAGCCGGTCAAATTGCCCAAGAATACGGACGCCCAACTATTTTGTTGAGTACGGAAGGTGAAGATTGGGGACGAGGGACGGAGGAAGAGGACACGGGGAATGGAGCAAGACTCTCTGCCTCTTCCCCTAATCCCTTACATCTAGCGCGAGGTTCTGCCCGTTCCGTTAGTAACATTGACCTTTACCAGTTGGTGAAAGCACAGGAACATCTCTTGCATCGCTTTGGCGGCCATCCCTTTGCGGCGGGTTTGAGCCTGCCGGTGGAAAATATCCCTCTGTTTACAGAAGCAGTTAACCAGCTACTCCGGCAACAAGCATCGGCTACAAGTGGTTTAATGATGCCCGTACTGGAAGCTGATTTAGTCGTTCAAGTTGCGGATTTGGGGAAAGAACTATTCTCCGAACTCAAACTTCTCGAACCTTGCGGTATGGGAAATCCTGTCCCTAAACTGTTAATTCAAAACTGTTGGTTTGAAGAAGTCTGGAATCGCAACACTCAAGATTTTAAAGGACGCAAAGTTCAATTTATCAAAACAGAGTTTGAACTGTGGGACGACTCTAGCAATACTGGCTTTCCGGGGATTTGGTGGGGGCATTATAAGGACGAGGTGCCAAAGGGTCGATGCAATGCGATCGTGGAACTGGACTATAACAACTACAAACGACGGACTGAAGTGCGTCTAGTTGCCGTGCAGCCTAACTTAGAAACCTCTTCGTTCAACCTGCCTAGTCAGATGGACTGGATTCTAGACTGGCGAGGAGAAGATGATGCCCAGACACGAGACTCTACGGATATGGGCAAAGAGGACGCAGAGAATGGAGAAACGCTCTCTGCCTCTTCTTTTCTCCCTCTCGCCATTCGCAACTGTCCGACGAGTTGGGGTGAGTTACAAGTGTGGTGCCGACGAGCCATTCAGTTAGAGCGAAAACTTGCGATCGCATATCCACCTCCCCATCAAAAACCACCTCACGAAATTTGGCAAACGTTGGTGGGAATTGCTAAATTCTTGAGCCGTACTGGTCAATCGGCTACTCTGGCTCAATTACAAGAAAAGCTGGATATAAGCGATCGTACTCTACAACTGGGGCTGATTGCTCTTGCTCATCTCGGGTTTCAAGTGGAACACTTGGATTGGGCAGTTGCCGCCACTTGGCATCCCGACTCTGCCTTCTCGGATACAACTAACCCTGTAACCGATGAAGCAACTCAAGCGTTCCTGCAAGCCGTTGAAGAAGAACAGTTTCTCCAACAGTACTTCTACCAAGTTCCTCTATCCACCATTCAAGCCCACATTCCGCGCCCCGAACTGTCATTTAGTAGCCGTTCATGACGGTTACCCAAAAAACGGGTCACTGCTAACCGATCGGTAGGGAGCATGTCAAGTTTGCAGATACTCTTCATGTAGGTTGGGCTGAACGTTAGTGAAACCCAACATTTATAGAGGTGCTGGGTTTCGTTCCTCAACCCAGCCTACAAAGTTGACATGCTCCCTAGCGCTATTCCTCGGATCATTGTAAATTTTTATAAAGTAAATCCATCTCTTGCATATAATCAACTGCCCTGAACCGAGTAATTAGTAAAGGTTCGCTAGTGACAGCTATTAAAAGGTAGTGACTCTACTCATCAATCTGACTTTTTCCAGCCAATCTTGAGACGTTTCCATGAACACGAGGTTTCCAAGTAAAACCCATATTTGTTTGCTAGGGGTGATGCTACTAGCAATAGACCGGAGTGCATCAATCAAAATTCTTTAGATATGTCAGGGTTCAGTGTCAAAATTAGATGAAGAGAATGCCTAAACATTAATAGCTGTAAAAGTGAGAAGCTACTAGCCTTTTACAGCTCCATAAATCCATCTCCTAGGGGGTTGGTTTGGTGCAACAATAGCCATTTTTCAATCTCAAGGATAGCTTGGAAACTAGGATTTTTGGCTGTCAATAATGGCTATGCAATCCGGAAATAAATACTCTAGCTTGGAGCTATCAACTAAAAACAGCGAAGCTCCAACAACTATATTGCGAGGATGATATCTATGCCAGCTCAAAATGAACTCCAAAACACGCAGGCAGAACTCAGTAGTTTGTCCACAGGAAAAAACTACATACAAGGTGAATTAATTGTTAAATTTAAACCTGGAGTTCAAGCTAGTGAGATTCAATCTCTTCAAGCCGATCCTGGATATTCAGTCCTACAGTCTACGAATCAATTGGGCACTCAGCTTTGGCAACTGAATGGCATCAGTGTAGAAGACGCCTTAGCTCTCTATGGGACAAATCCACTCATTGAATATATCCAACCCAACTATAATATCGTCCTCGAAACTACTATTCCTAATGACCCTAGTGTCAACCAGCTCTGGGGGTTAAATAATACTGGTCAAACGGGGGGCACTCCTGACGCCGATATTGATGCTCCTGAAGCTTGGGATATTCAAACTGGAAACAGCGTAGTAGTTGGCGTGATCGATACGGGAGTTGACTACACTCATCCAGATTTGATTAACAATATGTGGACAAACCAGGCAGAATTCAACGGTTCACCTGGAGTGGATGATGATGGTAATGGGTACGTCGATGATATCCACGGTTATGACTTTGTGAATAACGACGGCGATCCATTTGATGATAATGGACATGGTACCCATGTATCGGGAACGATCGCGGCCGAAGGAAATAATGGCATCGGAGTCAGCGGTGTCAGTTGGTCGTCCGAAATTATGGCGCTCAAGTTCCTGGATGCTAGTGGTTCCGGTACCACGTTCGATGCGATTGAGGCGATAGAATACGCCACAATGATGGGGGCTCAGATCACCAATAATAGTTGGGGCGGTGGTGGCTATTCCCAAGCACTGTATGATGCGATCGCAGCGGCTGGTGCAGCCGGACAGTTATTCATTGCCGCAGCCGGAAACAATAGTAACAACAACGATGTCAATCCCTCTTACCCAGCCAGCTATAACCTGGACAATGTTATCAGCGTAGCTGCTACAGATAGTAACGACCAGTTGGCAAGCTTTTCCAATTACGGAGCCACTTCAGTAGACGTAGCCGCTCCAGGCGTTAATATCTACAGCACGATTCCTGGAGGTGGATACGCTAGCTATAGCGGGACTTCGATGGCTACACCTCACGTCACAGGAGTTGCCAGCTTGATTTGGGCGCAGGACCCAACCTTAACTGCTCAAGAGGTGAAAGAGCGGATTCTGGCAACAGCCGATCCGATTGCTGCCTTACAAGGAAAAACGCTGACAGGTGGGCGCTTGAATGCCTACAATGCCCTCACGAATACGGAGCCTGCGCCAGGTGAAATCCACGGCAGTCTGTGGAATGACCTAGACAGCGACGGCCAATGGGATGCCAGCGAGACACCTCTCCAAGGCTGGACAGTCTACCTCGACCAAAACCAGAATAGCCAGTTGGATGCTGGTGAACTTTCTACTGTCAGCAATGCGACTGGCAATTACACCTTCCAGAATTTGACGCCAGGTACCTATACCGTAGCTCAGGTGTTAATGCCCGGTTGGCAAGCCACCTACCCTACAGGCTTTGAATACCAATGGTCTGCCAGTAACCAAACAGGCGGCCCGACCTTTAACTGGGTAGACATCTCCAACGTAGGAACAGCACTGAGTCTGACTGATGACTCGTTTAGTGAAGTGACCTTACCGTTTAGCTTCTCGTTCTACGGACAAGAGAAAAACACCGTCAAAATTTCCTCAAACGGATACCTCTCGTTTGGCTCTAACGGTACGACTTACACGAATGCTGAGATTCCGAATTCCAGTGTTCCTAATGACCTTATTGCACCATTTTGGGATGATTTAAATCCCAGTGCTGGGGGTTCAGTTTATTACTACTACAATCCGTCAGAGCAACAATTTATTGTTCAGTATCAGGCAGTCCCTCGCTACGGGAGTGGAGGTTCCCTGACATTCGAGACAATCCTAGACTCTGATGGCAGCATCCTCTTCCAGTACAACCAACTGAACGGCACGCTAAACAGCGCCACCATCGGGCTTGAGAATGCTAATGGTTCGGATGGCGTACAGGTTGCATATAACCAAAACTATGCGAGTAATGGCTTAGCGGTCAGTTTCGTTCCTATGCCAGGTAGCCCGCAACCCCACACGGTGTTTGTTGGCTCAGGTGCCAATGTCACTAACCAGAACTTTGGCAACCATTTGAGTAATAACGTACCATCCCCACTGAACCTGAGCTTTGAAACCGGCAACTTCACCAATTGGAATGTCACGGGCAATGCCAGCATTCAAACGGCAGCGTTTGGTCGCAGCCCCACCGATGGCACCTACCAAGCGTTGATTACCAATGGGACGGGTGCAGTCAGCGATGCTCAACTCGAAACAGCGCTGGGGTTAAGTGCAGGAGCGATCGATGCACTGGGTAATGGTAATGCAACTCAAGGGTCAGCACTGCAATTTCAATCGATTACTGTGCAAGCTGGGGATATTCTCAGCTTTGATTGGAACTTCCTGACTCAGGAGAGTACTCCCAGCAAATTCCATAATGATTTTGGCTTCGTTGCGATTAGTAATAGTTCCTTGTCAGAATTAGCCGATACCCACAGCAGTTTTATCCCCTTTAGTGGTGGCTTTAGCGAGCAAACTGGCTACGGAACGTTCAGCTACCAATTTACGCAAGCTGGCACCTTTAATGTGGGTGTGGGAGTTGTAGATGTGAGAGATAAGTTTGTGGACTCTGGGCTACTGGTGGATAACTTCTCTATTACGTCGGGTAATAGCTCTACTCAAGGACTGGTTGATTCTAACGAGACAGTTGAGGATGTTTCTCAAACTGGAGAAAATACCATCCAAAGCCGCTTAAATCGCATCCTGAAATCCTCGGAAAGTACTATGGGTGATGACATCATCCACGCTGGTCAAAGTAACGACCTGATGTGCGGTCAGGGTGGTAACGATAAACTCTATGGAGAGGAAGGTAACGATAAGATTTGGGGGAATGATGGCGACGATTTGCTCTGGGGCGGTTTAGGTCATGACCAACTCAACGGCGGTAAAGGTCAAGACACTTTTGTCCTAGCTATTGGTGAAGGAACTGACACCATTCGCGACTTTAAGGTTGTGGAGGACTTCATTGGTTTGTCTGGTGGACTGACATTCGGTCAGCTGTCTATGACTCAGGATGGTCAGAATACACTGATTAGTTATGAGGATGAAACATTAGCCATCGTGACGGGAGTAAATGCTAGCGCTCTAACACAACAGTGTTTCACACTCGTATAGTAGAAGGACGCCAAGTTCTCCTCTTGATAGAGTTATGAGTTTCGGGTTCAAGAATCTTGTATCAGTGCTGAGACAATGCATGGGAAGATGCGATCGCTTATAGCCGATTTCAATTGTCTGCAATAAAAGACCTTTGCCGGGACACGGTAACCCATGTCCCTCTGGTTCATTGCTCGACCTCCACGACACCGCGAAACATATTCATCCCACATGTAAATGAGTATTGCCCTGGTTTTTCGGGTGTAAATTCAATGGGAGTCACCCGATCTAAATCCAAGTCTCGAGCGATGTGAAGATCGGGGAACAGCACCGTTTCCAAACAGCTACTGCGATCGCGACGGAGGAAATTGAGTCGCACGGGTTGCCCTGATTTCACAACCACGCGATCGGGTGCATAACCTCCGTCTACCGTGATAGTTACCTCTTGGGTGCCTTGATGTGCTTGAGCTTTTTGAGACTTTGTTTTACTGAGTAAAAACCACCATAACTCCAGCCCAATTAAGGCGAAACCGCCTGCCGTTACAGCAACCTTTAAACCTAATGGTTGCTCGATGCGACGGAATTGATTGGTTTGGGTTGCAGCAGGAGATGGCATTTGGGCAGCCGTTACGCCCGATGCTATCCCTAGCAAAAGTCCCAAACCTGTAAGACTTCCGAAAATCTTGCGTTTGCTGAACATTAACCGAACTCCTACTCAACTTAAGTTGTGGTTTTGGGTTGGAAGTTGCGTAACCTTAATGCATTGGTAACGACAGAGACAGAACTAAACGCCATCGCTCCTCCTGCAATAATCGGATTGAGTAACCAACCGAAGATTGGGAATAGAATTCCAGCCGCAATGGGGATACCAGCAACGTTGTAGATAAAGGCAAAGAAGAGATTTTGCCGAATGTTCTGCATCGTGGCGCGAGATAGTTGAATCGCAGTAACGATGCCTTGCAAGTCTCCAGAAATGAGCGTGATATCAGAAGCTGCGATCGCAATATCGGTTCCCGTCCCGATCGCAATTCCTACATCTGCCTGAGCTAGTGCTGGTGCATCATTAATTCCATCCCCCACCATGGCCACAATTTTGCCTTCTGATTGGAGTTGTTTCACTTTGTCCGCTTTTTGGTCGGGCCGAACTTCGGCAAACACTCGTCGAATCCCCACTTCAGATGCGATCGCTTCTGCGGTTTGGCGGTTATCTCCAGTCAGCATTACAACTTCTAACCTCAAATTCCGTAATGCTCTAACAGCGTTGGCTGAAGAGGGTTTCAGGGCATCGGCAATTCCCATTAATCCCTCAACTTCTCCATC
>DATNPT010000087.1:0-14806 GCA_036703075.1 Chroococcales cyanobacterium | reverse complement strand
GACATTTTAGGAACACCGACATTCGCCGCAGAACCTTTGATGCGATGGGCGTGATATTTCACTTGAGACGTATCTAAGGCTGATATAGCCGTTTCTAACGCCGCTAAGTCTTTAGGCGCTGTTTCTAAAAAAATCTGTACTAATCGCTGTTGCACGGCTATCTTACCGCGAGACACTCGTTTTAGACGCTCTAAATCGATGGGTGGAGACGAGTCTTCCAGCATGCCGGTGTTATCTGCGGTTTGTTCTGCGATCGCGGTGGGTGTATCCTGAGGTTGTTCAGTTTCAGAAGTCGCGGCTTGTTCCTGCTTACTCATTTCGCCTTGTGCAATTTGATAACTCCAATATTGAATGGCTCGTTCTAAATCTTCTTGCTCTAAGGGTTTACTGAGATAATCATCCATGCCTGCGGCTAGACACTTTTCGCGATCGGCACTCATTGCATTAGCCGTTAGTGCGATGACCACGGTA
Organism: Chroococcales cyanobacterium; assembly: GCA_036703075.1. Taxonomy (GTDB): domain Bacteria; phylum Cyanobacteriota; class Cyanobacteriia; order Cyanobacteriales; family Coleofasciculaceae; genus DATNPC01. The sequence continues at coordinate 14,335 of DATNPT010000087.1, read as the reverse complement.
TGGCGTTTATTCTCCTCGCGACGACGCAATTCTTGAGTTGCCGCATAACCATCCATCAACGGCATCTGGCAATCCATTAATACCAGATGGTAATCGTGCTGTGCTAGAGATTCTAACGCTTTTTCACCATTGTCTACACAGTCAGCTTCGTAACCTAATGCTTGGAGCTGACTTAAAATTACAGTTTGATTAATTGAGTGGTCTTCTGCAACCAAAATTTTTAAATCTAGCTTATAGGGCAGTTTTTGTTGGTCAGCTTCTCTAGTTGCCTGAGCGGTAAGCTCTTCTCGTTTACTCGCTGGAGAGTCAGAACCTAGTGAAAAATTGGTCTGTTTGCGAAATTCAATCTTAAACCAAAATGTTGACCCCTGCCCTACCTCGCTTTCTACACCAATTTCACCCTTCATTAAGGATACTAATTGCTGACAAATTGCCAAACCTAAGCCCGTCCCTCCATACTGCCTGCTCGTCGAAGCATCGACTTGAGAAAAGGATTGAAACAGTTTTTGCGTTGCTTCTTGGGGAATACCGATACCTGTATCCGTGACAGCAAAATAAATCAGAGCAGTTTGATACGTTTGAGAGAGTAACTTTGCCTGGATTTTTACATAACCGGCTTGAGTGAATTTAATCGCATTGGCAACTAAGTTCAGCAAAACTTGACGCAGTCTCACCGGGTCTCCCTGTAAGAGTTTTGGCAATCGATGGTCAAATTCTATTGATAGCTGGAGTTGCTTTGCATTAGCTTGAGAACTGAGTAAGTTAACAACGTCTTCAATACATTGATAGAGGTTAAAATTTAACTCTTCCAAAACCATTTCTCCGGCTTCGAGTTTGGAAAAGTCTAGAATGTCATTAATCAGAGTCAGTAAATGTTTGGCACTCAGTTGAATTGTTTCCGCTTGTTCTCTCTGTTTCTCACTCAGTTCAGTTTGTAAGAGTAATTCCGTCATGCCGAGTACTCCATTCATAGGAGTACGGATTTCATGACTCATATTAGCGACAAATTGGGCTTTGAGTTGCGCGGCTTCTAGCGCAGTTTCTCGGGCTTTTACCAGCTCATCTATACGATAGTTAACTAGGATAATGCCACCGATTCTTTCTTCAGGAGTATACCAAGGGTGAATTGCCCAACGAAAATAGAGGATGGAACCATTAGCACGCTCCCATTTATCTTCCGCACAAAACAGAGGTTCTCCTTGTAAACCCTTGTGATACGACATTTTCCATTCTTCTTTCAAGTCGGGAATAACATCGTAATGGCACTGTTCTAAAATCGACTGTCCCTCTAAACCTAGTTCAGATAACCACCGATCGCTATAGGCGAGATAGCGCATGTTGGTGTCCAACATTGCCATGGCAACGGGAGCATTTTTAATAATTTGCCGCAACTGCTGATACTCGCGCTGTAGAGTTGTTTCAACTAACTTGCGCTGAGTGATATCGATACCAATCCCCCAGAGAGCCCATCCGGGGATGGGAAAGCGATCGCTAATATTTGACCACACTACGGTTTTAATCGTGCCGTCTTTACAAATTATCTCTGTTTCGCGATCGCGATAATCATTCCCTCGTTGCCAGTCAGATTGGAGGCTCGAGGTTCCATTTTCACTCAAGCTCCGCTCTTGGATTGTCCACCCAAGTTGTTCTCCACTTTCCCCATATAAAAGTCGTCTAGCATGAGGATTGCCAACAATTTCTTGTGCCGTATAACCTGTTACTCGTTCGCATTCTTTATTCCAGGCAATAATATTGCCCTCAGCATCAAATGCTTTCATCATCACGGGCATATTTTCGAGTACCATCCGCAAGCGCTGTTCGCTCTCCCGCAACGCTTGATAAGCGGCATCTCGTTGTAGCTTATTGAGATAAGCTTTGGAGTGGTAACGAATCCGAGCAACCAGTTCAATTGGATCGGGAAGTTTCACTAAGTAATCATTCGCGCCTGCGGTAAACGCATCCGCTTTGAGCTTCGCATCTTCCTTCCCGGATAAGACAATCATTGGAATATCGCGAGTTGCGACATTGGCACGAAAGAAACGCAGCAACAGCAAGCCATCAATATCAGGCATGACTAAATCTTGCAAAATGACTGTTGGTGCAATCTCGTTTGCCAGTGAAATGGCTTGAATGGGATCGCTACAGTAGTGAAAACTAATATCTTTTGCGGTAGCTAGCATGCGCTGCACAGCTTCACCGATGATGACTTGATCGTCAACGAGTAACACTCTAATCTGATGGTCTGTGCCAGAAGGAGTTGAGCGATCCGTATAAGTATCCTGCTGATTCATAGCAGTGCTGTTTGCGTTTGGGCTAACAGCTAGGGTTGGTGTAAACGTTGCTTCAGGAGAGTTGGAATCCATGGCATTGTTAGTAACGCCACCGAGCGCGAAGTTCTAGATAATTACCTCAAGTGTTTTGACTATCGTAGGCAGTACCTGTCTCTACCCTAACCGATCGCCTTAGAACACAATTCTTTGAGTAGAGCAGGAGCAATTGCCTCCGGAGATAAAGTATCTACTGCTGCATCCAATTCTACGGCGGCTTTGGGCATCCCATAAACTACGCAGCTGGATTGACTTTGAGCGATCGTATACCAACCCGTAGAGCGTAACAGTTTCAACCCCTCTGCACCATCTTTTCCCATCCCAGTCAATAGCACTCCGACGCCTTTTCCCTGCCAATACTGAGCCACACTCTTAAAAAATACATTCACTGAGGGACGGTAGGCATAATCGAGGGGATATTTGGTGTAGCTGAGAGTCTGACTTGGTTGCAAAATCAGATGATCGTTGCTGGCCGCGATCAAAACTTTGCCAACTTCTGGTTTGCATCCCGCCAGTGCTAACTCTACAGGTAAACGAGTTTGAGAAACCAGCCACTCGACTAAGCCTGGTGCAAACTGTACATCGACGTGTTGGACAACGACAATCGCCGCTGCAAAATCTGTCCCTAATCGAGACAGTATTGTGGCTAAAGCCTGAGGCCCTCCTGTAGAAGCTCCAATCGCCACCAATGGAGGGTTTTTCGGATTAGACAGGCGTCGCTTTGAGGAAGATTTGGAGCTAAATGAGAGTTTAGTTGATTTGCCAATTAATTTGCCAATCGTCGCAATTTTTGTAAGTAGATGTTGACCTACTTTACTAGATGCACTCGTCCCCAAAGCAGACATACTCACTGCATCTAGTGCTCCATATCCCATCGCCGCAAAAACCTTGGAGGTATGACTTCCAATTGTTGCCGTTACGATCAAAATCGCGCAGGGAGAATGGGCCATAATCTGACGGGTTGCTTCCACCCCATCCATGATTGGCATGAATAAATCCATCAAAATTAAGTCGGGAGTATCTTTGGCACATTTGACTACGGCTTGCGCTCCATCGATAGCTACCCAGGCAATTTCATATTCGGGAACAGTTTTTAAGATGCGCCTGAGGGTTTCTGTTATCATCAATGTGTCATTAACAATTGCTATTCGCATTATTATTAGTTATTTGTTATTGGATTTTGGTTGTTAGTCTTGTTAACTGAACTCTCTGGAACTAAGCCTCTCCAATTAGGTCAATAACTGCATTGATTAGGCTATCGTCGTGGAAACTACTTTTTGTGAGATAGTAATTCGCTCCTACGTCTAGTCCTTTTATATAGTCTTCTTCTCGGTCTTTATAAGAAACAATAATTACAGGTACCGATTTTAAAGTGGGATGAGATTTCATCTGGCTAACGAGTTCAATTCCGTTGAGGCGAGGCATGTCTACATCGGTGACAACTAAGTCATAGTGACCTGTGCGAATAGCATTCCAGGCATCCATGCCATTGACGGCAATATCGACTTGATAACCATGATTTTCAAGCAATTTGCGCTCGACTTCTCGCACAGTAATCGAGTCATCAACAACCAAGATGCGTTGGGGCTGTTTAGCGGGGATAATAGCCGAAGTTTGACCAATTTTGCTCAAACTTTCATCGGCTAAAAGCTGATCGATCGATCGCAGTAAATCTTCAACATCTAAAATCAAGACGATAGAACCATCTTCAACGATAGCAGCAGCACTGATATCCTGGACTTTTCCTAAACGAGAGTCTAAGGGTCTAACGACTAAATCGCGTGCGTCCAGAAATCGATCGACCACCAATCCATAATGCTCGCTGCGATCGCGAATAATTGCGACTGGCAAAATGTCTAATTTTGAGTGCAGAGGCGATTCGTCTAACTCTAGCACTTGATGAGCTGCGACTAGACCAATATTTTCGCCATCTATGGCAAAGAACTGACGATTTTCACTGACAAAGATTTCCGAGCGAGGAATCATTGCCAGCCGCTCGATATGAGTGAGGGCAAAAGCATACGCTTCTCCTGCTATTTCGACTAATAAGGCACGAATGACGGAAAGCGTTAGGGGCAATTGCAAGTAAAAACTCATACCCTTATTGGGTTGAGATACGGCCCGCAACAAGCCGCCTACGTCCTGCACCATGCTCTGCACCACATTCAAACCAACGCCACGCCCGGAAATTTCGGTGACGCGATTGGCTGTAGAAAATCCAGGTAAAAACAGAAAGTCCATCAGTTCGGCTTCTGTTAACTGTCCGGCTATGTCAGCATTCACCATTCCCTTGGTGACAACTTGGCGGCGCAGTTGCTCTAAATCGACGCCTCGGCCATCATCTGAAATAGCGATCGATAACATCCCGCTACGATGTGCTGCTTCTAGGCGCAGGGTGCCTTCTGCGGGTTTACCTAGACTCAGGCGTTCTTCCGGCGACTCAATGCCATGATCGATCGCATTACGCAACAGATGGGTGAGCGGGGCCTCTAGTCGCTCTAAGATAGCCCTATCGACTTGAGTGGATTTTCCCAGAATTTCAAATTTGACTTGTTTACCCAACTGTCTTGCCAAATCGCGCACCATCCGAGGAAACCCGCCGACTCCATCGGCAAACGGTTGCATCTGAGTTGCAATTGCGGATTGGTAGAGACGTTCGGATAGATTGGCCGAGCGACGGGTAAAAAGTTCCAGTTCGTTGATGCGATCGGATAAAAGTTGATAACATTCGTTAGTTTGTTGACGCAGTGCATTTAACGCGGCTTGATGGGGAGAATGTTGCAGCCTTGAGGCTCGCTCTAAGGGTAGCTCTGCGAATAATTCCTGTAGCTTTTCTAAGCCTTTTGACAGTTCTCCCTGCCGTTGTCTGAGTTGTTGTAACGACTCTCCAAACGGTTGCAGCCAGTTTACCCCTACCAACGATTCACCCGCCAAACCCATTAAGCGATTTAGGTTTTCTCGGCTAACTCGTACCCCTCGCTCTGTCTTCTGGGTTTTAAATTCCTTCTCTATCCCTCCTTGTCCATCCCCCTCAACATCTTGATGGAGTGGAGGGGAAGGTTGGGATGGTGCAGAGATTTGATTTTGGCTGGAGGAGTCTCCATTGGCTTGATGAATTCCTGAAGCATCCTCCCCCCACAAGGCCAGATTGGGTTGAGTGTTTGTCTGCTGTTGCGATCGCTTATTTTCTACACTCGTTTTTACAATAGGGTTTTCTTGCCCTAAGATAGCGGAAATTCCTACCACTATCGTCTCGAATTCGGCTCGTTGTTGGGTTAACCAATGTTCCGAATCCGTTTTGGGAACTTGTGCAATGTGAACCAGCAGATCGACTCCTTGCAACAAGCGATCGATTGGGTCTGATGTGAGAGTAATTCTTCCTTGTTGAGCTGCAACAAAGCAGTCTTCCATGACGTGGGCGACTTGGACAGCTGGCTCAACTTGAACAATGCGCGCTGCACCTTTAATCGAATGAGCGGCACGCATTAAAGATTCTAAGATGGGCAATCTAGAAGGACTGGGTTCTTCTAGAACCTCTTGCTGAGTTTCCAGTGCCAAAAGATTTTCACTAAGGATTGCAGCTTGAGTTTCTACTTCCATACGGAACAAATCCAGCATGGAAAAATCGCTTAAATCCTGGTCTGTCATCCGTCAGGTGTATAGGGCTTAGCCTAGTATCCGCCCTTGTGAGTTACTTGGATTAGCTGCAACGAACAAAACGATGCAGCTAACGGCTAATTGATAATAGCAGGACTTTTTTAATTTTATTTGGGATTGGAAAAAGCCTACCTCTCGCTGGAGGCTTAAGTTCCACAACCTGTGAAGATTACACTAGTCTTCATTTGCTTGGAATTCAGGCTTAAACGGGTAAATCGAGACGAGGATTAAAATTTTCGATCTGCCGCAGTTTCTCGTAGAGTTCTCGCTCTTGTGGATTGAGATCTCTAGGAACCGTTATTTGAATTTCGACTAACTGATCGCCTCGCACACCATTGATAGGATAACCCTTGCCAGCAAGGCGTAATCGCTGACCCGATCGCACTCCACCTTTAACGGTCATTTTCACTCTACCGTCCAGAGTAGGGACATCTATTTGTCCACCCAATACGGCTTCACTCGGTGTTATAGGTAGCTGACAGAAAATATCTGACCCTTCTAGCTTAAAAAAAGGATGGGGATCGACTGTAATTTTTAAGTACAAATCGCCACCATCAATGCCCAGACCTTTTAGCCGTATCCGTTGGCCTGTCACCATAGCGGCAGGTAAATCGATTTCTAAAGAGCGCCCATCTTCCAGACGAATTCGTTCTCGACCTCCCTCATAGGCTTTTGCCAAAGGTAGCGTCAGTCTTGCCTCGATGTCTTTAGGGTCAGGGCGAGCGCTGACAGTATACGCCGTTTTTGTCGTGCCAGGTCGGAAGCTATTCGAGGCGTTGACCCGAAAGCTGGAGCGTTCAGGAGTGGTTGATGAAACTCTCCCTGGAGAACGACGGTTCAGGAGTTGCTCGATGAAGTTATTAAAGTCACCAAATTGACTAAAATCCTCTTCCTGAGTAGAGGTACGACTAGTTCCATTGCGATCGCTTGCCGTTCTAAAACTTGTTGTTTTAGTCGATTTGCGGTTAAATCCCTTTTTCTTCCAGAACCGGCTGAATTGGTCGTACTGCGCTCGCTTATTTGGGTCGGAGAGAACTTCATACGCTTCACCGATATCTTTAAACTTCTCTTCTGCTTCTTTATCTCCCGGATTCAAATCAGGGTGATACTGTCGAGCCAGCCGCCGAAAAACTTTTTTAATCTCCTCAGAAGAAGCAGCCGTCGGTACACCTAAAATTTCGTAGTAGTTCCGGAAGTTTTGCATAGAAATTAGTAGTTAAGACTCCTTTAGGCAAGCGATTGAAAGTGTTGAGTTTTGAGTGTTGAGTTTTGAGTTATAAGATTGTTTAATTAAAAACTCATACCTCATAATTCATAACTCCTTTTATTGAAGGTACCGCTAGTTGAGGAGTTTGGATCGAGCTAACCCAACGAGCACCAACTCTTTACGCTCGTTCCGATTAAAACCAATCATCGTCATCCTCATCCCAATCATTCTCCAGAGGAATTCGACGCGATTCTCGATCCTTTAGGTTTTGCTTCCCAGTACGGGGTAGCCTCACTGAACTGCGATCCTCGTCGCTGAAGCGATCGCGCATCGACGATCGTCCACCATCCATCGATCGCCCACTATCCATCGATCGCCCACTATCAGCCTTGTAGGGTTCACTGTAAGGATCGCGGCTGTAGGCATCGCGACTATAGGGATCGCGACTGTAGGAATCGCCGCGACTATTGCGTTCCCAATACCGATCTCGCTCGCTCTCTCCGGAGAAGGCGCGACGAATTCCGCCAAAAAAGTCATCATCCTCCTCATCTTCGTATTGCAGCCGCACTTCTCGTTTTAGCTCGTAAAGCGCATCCTGAAGATCGGAATAGGCGCGATCGATCGCGCGATCGTCGTTGCGTTTGATCGCTTCGCGCATCTCCTGAACCAAGGCTTCAATCCGACGCCGATGACCGCTAGCAAACTGGCTACCGAAGTCTAGTGCCACCTCTTTGAGCTGACGTTCAGCTTCATTGGCCAAGCTTTCAGAACGGTTGCGCTTCTCTACTCGTTCGCGCCGTTCGCGATCGAGCTGGGCAAATTTCTCTGCCTCACGAATCATCTCATTCACTTCCGATTCACTGAGGGTAGACGCCCCTTGAATCGTGATGCTCTGTTCTCGTCCCGTTGTTTTATCTAGAGCCGTGACTTGCAAAATTCCATTGGCATCAATATCGAAAGCTACTTGAATTTGGGGAATTCCTCGCGGTGCTGGGGGAATTCCAGTGAGCTTAAACCGACCCAATGATTTATTATCCGCCGCCATTTCCCGCTCTCCCTGGAGGACATGAATTTCCACCAGAGTTTGATTATTTTCTGCGGTTGAGAAAATATCGGACTTCCGCACTGGAATTGTTGTGTTACGGGGCATGAGCTTTTTCATCACACCACCAATCGTCTCTAATCCTAAAGACAGTGGTGTCACATCCAATAACAGAACATCTTGAATTTCACTCGTCAAAATTCCTGATTGAATCGCAGCGCCAACGGCTACCACTTCATCCGGATTAACATTTTGATTCGGCTCTTTGTCAATGAAGCTTCGCACCAGTTGTTGTACCATTGGCATGCGGGTCGAACCGCCCACTAGCACCACTTCATCAATTTGCGATGGGCTTAAACCGGCGTCTGACAATGCGCGCTTTAGAGGTCTACGTAAGCGGCTAATGAGATCTACACAGAGTTCTTCAAACTGAGCACGGGTAAGCCGCGTCTCTAGATGTTTTGGTCCATCTTCCGTGGCGGTGATAAACGGTAAATTGATATCTGTAACAGTTACCCCCGACAGCTCAATCTTCGCTTTTTCTGCGGCTTCATAAAGGCGTTGCAGAGCTTGGCGATCCTGTCTGAGATCGATTCCCTCGGTTTCCAAAAACTGCTCCGCTAGCCAGTCTACAATCTTTTGGTCAAAATCATTACCACCGAGCTGAGTGTCACCACTAGTCGCTTTTACCTCGAATACGCCATCTCCAACATCCAAAATGGAGACATCAAAGGTGCCACCTCCCAGGTCAAATACCAGAATGGTTTCGCTTTGTTGGCGATCCAACCCATAGGCTAAAGACGCTGCAGTTGGTTCATTGAGAATTCGCAAGACTTCTAACCCTGCAATTCGTCCGGCATCTCGCGTTGCTTGTCGTTGAGAATCGTTGAAGTAAGCCGGAACGGTAATCACTGCCCCTGTAACCGGCTGTCCTAAGTAACGACTGGCTTCATCGGCTAGCTTCCGCAGTACCATCGCTGAAATTTCTTCAGGCGCAAATTCCTTCTTTAAGCGGGGACACCTGATTTTGATATTGCCATTGTCATCGCGGCGAATGGTGTAGGGAACGCGTTTAGACTCTGGATTTAACTCCGCATACTTGCGTCCGATGAACCGTTTAACTCCATAAAACGTATTCTGAGGATTGAGAACCCCTTGACGGCGTGCCATTTGTCCGACTAATCGTTCCCCATCCTTACTGAAGCCAACCACGGAAGGTGTCGTCCGCATTCCTTCTGCATTGGCAATTACAACCGGCTTGCCACCCTCCATGACAGCCACCACGGAGTTTGTTGTTCCTAGGTCAATGCCGACTACCTTGCCCATGCGTGTTTTTATCTCCTCTCGCTCGATGCCGCTAATTCAGCCAACGACTTTACTTATCTTTATATACAACTGACAAGAGGGATGCTCTCCACTTGGGATTGTACAAAAGATTTAATCACCAAGTGACCCCTCTCTCAGCTACTATAAGCTTTGTAATCCAGTGCTGAAACTATTCTATCGTGCTGCTGTTGCCTGTCTGAGTACGGCAACGATAGAGGCATGCCATTAAGATGACTCGTCTCCAAAAGATGCTGCCACCTCAGCTTCTCTTTAAATCATAAGTAAATGTACTGGTTTGAGAAAGCCGACAGGTTTAAGGCAGGCTAACCGGCTAGATGCTCTCTTCGATCGCCTAAGGGTTGGCAAAGCTCATTCGACTCAAGAATGTACGTAGGCGATCGCTTTTTGGATTAGTTAGTACTTCTCTGGCTCGACCGGCTTCTTCCACCTGACCCTGATTCAAAAACAGCACTCGATGCGCTACCTCACGAGCAAATTGCATCTCGTGAGTGACTACCACCATAGTCATGCCTTCTTGGGCTAGTTGTTGCATTACCAGCAGCACTTCTCCGACCAATTCTGGATCGAGAGCGCTAGTTGGTTCATCAAATAGCATAACTTGAGGGTTCATGCACAGACTTCGCGCGATCGCGACCCTTTGCTTCTGCCCTCCAGAAAGTTGTTCTGGATAGTTGTCTGCTTTTTCAGGCAAACCCACCTTTTTTAAATAAAATCGCGCTTGCTCTTCGCTCTGGCTACGAGATTGTCCCAGGACTTGACGTGGAGCGAGCATCAAGTTTTCCAGAACGCTTAAATGAGGAAACAAGTTGAACTGCTGGAAGACCATGCCAACTTGGGTTCGCAGTCGCCGCAGTTGCTTCGAGCTGAGATTAGGGTTCGACAAATCTATCCCATTAACAACTAAACGCCCACCATTAATTGTCTCCAAGCGGTTGAAGCAACGTAACAGCGTACTTTTGCCACAGCCAGAGGAGCCAATTACGGCGACAACTTCCCCCCGGTTAATCGAACCGCTAATTCCTTGTAGGACTTTAAGAGAACCAAAGTTTTTCTCAATTCCCTCAAAGATAATTGCCGGAGTCGAATCTTCCATTGTTCAGTCCGGTTACCGATATTTATTGACACCCCCATGACTTCAACTGCGTTCAAGCCGTGGGTTTTCCTTTTCTATAAAAACTTATACTAACGACATACCAGCCCGTTGTAGTTATTTTGGCATTTAACTTCTTACAACAAACTGTACAGTGAGTGTAAGATTTATCGAATCAGCCAGTCGTTTTTAGTGGCAGTGACAGTTTAGCCCTAGATGGCACCCAAAGAGGGAAACAACAAACATGGATAGATTCATTGAATCTCGGAAGATACGCCGAGCTGTGATTCTCGGCTTGTTTTGCCTGCTGATCTTGTTTGTTTCTGTATTCACTGCTAGCCCCATTAAAGCTCAAAAAACACTCAAAGTTGCGACTGAACCAGCTTTCCCACCCTTTGAGTTTCAGGGAGATGGCGGGGAATTAGTTGGATTCGATATCGACTTGATGAAAGCAATTGGCGAAGCGGCGGGCTTTGAGGTGCAATTTCAAAGTTTGCCCTTTGATGGAATTATCCCCGCCTTACAGGCGAAGACGGTGGATGCGGCAATCAGTTCAATGACGATTACTGCCGATCGCGAAAAGGCAGTAGATTTTTCCCGACCTTATTTTAAAGCTGGATTAGCGATCGCGATTAAAGCAAACAATAAAGATGTTACGTCACTAGACAGCCTCAAAAATAAGAACATCGCCGTCCAAATCGGTACGACTGGCGCGGCTGAAGCGAAGAAAATTCCCGGTGCTAAGATTCGTACCTTTGATAGTGCGCCATTGGCTCTCCAGGAATTTGTTAACGGGAACGTAGATGCTGTAATCAATGATGCACCCGTCACGCTCTATGCCATAAAAACTAGCAATCTTCAGGGTATTAAGGTTGTCGAACAGTTGCTGACCGAAGAATACTATGGCATCGCTACTCCCAAAGGTTCTCCTAATTTAGCTGCGATCGACAAGGGACTGACAACTATCCTGGACAACGGTACCTACGAGCAGATTTACCAGAAGTGGTTGAACGCCAAAGCCCCCCAACTGCCTGAAACCCTAAAATTTGACAACTCGACAAAAGCCCCGAAACCCAGTGGCATCATCTTGAATGCCCTACCCAACTTGTTGCGGGGAGCAGTGATAACGCTAGAGTTGACAGCACTGTCGGTACTGTTAGGAATGATTGGCGGTTCTATTATTGGCATTGCCCGTCTCTCGACGTTAACTCCATTACGCTGGCTGGCTAGAGCTTATGTAGACTTCTTCCGAGGAACACCCTTGCTCGTGCAGATTTTTATGATTTACTTTGGTCTACCAGCTCTAGCAGAGGGATTTGGTTTCAGCTTCAGTTTAAACCGGCTGACTGCTGCCGTGCTGGCATTAAGCCTCAATAGTGCCGCCTACCTTGCCGAAATCGTTCGCGCCGGTATTCAATCTATCGATATCGGGCAATCAGAAGCGGCCCAATCGCTGGGGCTAGGTAGCGTTGAAACCATGCGCTACGTCATCTTCCCCCAAGCAATACGCCGCATGCTACCCCCATTAGGCAATGAGTTTATTACCCTGCTCAAAGACACTAGTTTAGTCGCAGTCATTGGTTTTGAAGAGCTATTTCGTCAAGGCCAACTGATTGTCGCCAACAACTTTCGCCCGTTTGAAATTTACGCATCGGTTGCTCTGATTTATCTAGTCCTTACAATCCTTTCTTCAAGAGCTTTCGGCTGGCTAGAAAACTGGATGAACCCTATCAATAAGTCTTCTAAAATCAAAAGCCAACCAGATAGAGAGGCAAGTGATTCTGTTAGCCTCTAAAGGCTGAGTAGGAAAAGAAATGGGGAGAGAAGACTGTTTGATGCTTTAATACAGTGCAGTTAGGCTGTGAAGTAAGGAAAAGTATGAAATCTCTACTTCAGAAAATTGTGCGGGAACTCGCCATGCGTTATGGCAAATTCCCTGGTATCTACCGCAAGCTCTGCCAACCCATGGGAGGAGAATATGCAGAATTTCTCCGCCATCATGGTAATTTCCGCGAGATTGGAAAAGACTGTAGCATTCTCACCACAACCGTATTCACCGACCCCGCTTACGTCCGTATTGGTAATAACGTTCACTTTTCATCCTGCACGCTGATCGGTCACGATGGATCGATCGCCATGCTCAATCAAGCCTACAACGTCAAGCTGGATTCCGTCGGTAAAACTGATATCCGCGATAACGTATTCATTGGCTACAACGCGATAGTTCTCCCCGGCGTCACTATCGGTCCAAATGCGATCGTTGGTGCAGGTGCCGTCGTGACGAAAGACGTGCCAGAAGGAAGCATCGTCGCTGGAGTTCCCGCCAAACCGATTGGGAAGGTTGAAGACTTGGTCAAAAAATTACAGGCGAAAACGCAATCTTGCCCTTGGTCAGAACTCATTAACAACCGAGAAGGCGGTTTCGATCCCGAGATTGAAGAACAACTCGTTCAATTACGGGTCGAGCATTTTTATGGAAATACCTCAACTCCTATAGCTACTTCTCCTGGTTGATTTTCACAGATTTCAGCTACATATAGCGGTTCTCAAATGACTTGAACACAGGTCGTCCTGTAGTTTATACAATTGAGAACCGCTCGATAATTTCCACCTGATTCTTATCGCAAACCGTATTGTTAGATGCTACCCGATCGCGTTTAGCAAGAACGCAGACGAGTGAGCAATACAACAATTTCATCGATCGCATTGCGTAGCACGACAGCCGATTGGTCAGATTGATTCACGATAATACTAAACACTATGGGTTGATAGCCAGGAATATCTAGATACCCCGATAAGGATGAAACACCGCTCATCGAACCCGTCTTTGCCCGAAGCTTGCCTTGAGCAGGGGTATTGCGGAAGCGATTGCGTAGCGTCCCCGTAACACCAGCCGTGGGCAAAGAAGCGCGGTAAATAGAGGCTTCTGGCGTTGCCGCCATGAGTTGGAGGGTTTGGACGAGTGCTTCTGGACTGACTAAGTTATGACGAGATAAACCCGAACCGTCAGCCAAGACGTAGCTTTCCGGGTCAACGCCTAGCTCTGTTAAGGTGGTTTTTAACTGGTTAAGTCCTAACTCAGCCGATTCACTACTAGTATTGGCAGCAAGCGATCGCTTTCCCGACAAACCGAGAGTGCGTAAAAGCACTTCTGCATAAAGATTATTGCTCTCCTGATTGACTTCTGCCACTAAAACCGATAAACGCGGAGATTCAACCGCCGCCAATTCCCGTTCGCTAGCTGTCGTACCCTGAGAAACCCCGGATGCCCTCTGCACGCTAATGCCCTCAAGCGCCAGTACATTCCGAAAGTGCTGCAAAAAATACCGAGCGGGATCGAGAATGGCTAACCCAAAGGGTTCTGGCTTGGCATCCACAGCTAGCTGACCTTTAATTCGCAACAGTGGCTGACCTAAAACAGCCGTGACGGTTACAGATGTTGGTGTTCCTGCCTCAGCCGTCATCGAATCATTTTCAATCTGCCACTGCCTTGCCGCAATCGCATCAGTCCAACTCATTCGCAACGGTTGACCGGGCTGTTGAGGCGATAAGGTCAGATCGACCGCGTTTTGATTCAGAATTAGGCTACTGACTGGCGCTCCATAGTAAGACTGGACATCTTCCCATTCCCAGTTGGGATTAACCACATCTCCTTGAAAGTAGCT
>DATNPT010000059.1:0-8280 GCA_036703075.1 Chroococcales cyanobacterium | reverse complement strand
CGCTATAGTTTTCCAAGCGGTAGCGAATACGACTACCCACCAGCAAACTGGGAATGAGGTCTTCTCCAGCTTGAGCAATTGGGTTACGAGCTGTCTTTTTGTCTACTGCTACCTGCGGTCGCTCGGACGCTCGCAATGTTTCTCGCTGCATCACTACCATGGGTTGAGCATCAATGAGTTCCAAGGATGCCCGAACTCCTAATCGAGAAGAGCCTTCATTCGCTGTCAGACGTAGTAACTTGGCAGCCAGTAAAGTCGCCAGTTTTGGAGTCAATCGGTTGATGGCTGATTTCACAGCCTCTCCAGCCTCTCCTGTCGTATTGCGTATTGGCTCATGACCCAGATAGAACAGTCCGTAACCCCCTAAACTAGCTGAGGTTTCCGTCCCTTCCGTGCGGATAGTGGCTGAATTCGCGATCGCATTTGAGGATGTGGATGAATCGGCTTGAGGTAGAGTGGCTTTCCCAAATAAATAATCAGCGGGTTGCTCTCCGGCTACCACTACAGATGATACAAACGGAACAGTCGCAAAAGCGCTGGTTGCATCCACACGCTCAATTCGTTCCAATCCAGTATCTAGAGCAACCGTAAGACTGAGGGTGCGAGGCAACACGCGAATGGCTTCTCGCACCAACTGCCCCACCTGTAGCGGGTAGCTATCCGCTCCACTGGCATCAACTATTCGGGCGCGTGCTGTCAGCCCTTCCTTGGAACGAATTTGCAGTTTGGCTTTGTCCAGGGTTGCAGGTGACGGACTGGTTTGGGTTGAAGCGTCAGCAAGTGTAGACGGTTCGCCCATACTACCTGAGGATGCTAAAGGCGAACGCAAGCGAGCGTCAGCGTTAGGTACTGTGTTAGAAGCCTCACCTTCAACTTTCAACTCGTCTTGAATCGTCTTAGCGGGAGACAAGCTAAAGAGAGAGTTGTTACCGTAGTACTCCAAAACGACAGCGGGTATTCCTGCCAACCACAAGTATGCCGTTCTGCCACTATCCTCAACTGAGGTCACGACACCATCTGCCCCAATACTAGGGTCAGATGGCAGATAATAGGCAAGCAGTGGCTGCTGAAGGCTTTTGCGATCGACGAGCCTAGGCTGTTGCTCTTTGCCAACCAGTTGATTGACCGCTCCTGCCGCACGACTCAGGCTAATCTGAATCGTTGTGGCTGGGGTAGCTTGCCACAGATGTTGAGTTAGAGCATAAGTAAATAGACCTGCACTAAAGCCATGCCACTGAGCTTCTGTTGCAGATTGGCTGGGTCCTGCGGCGGTGAGAACAATCCCTGGCATGCGGTTCTCGAGCTTTGCGAGTGGCTTAGCCAGAGAGGTGGTACGAAGACGGAGTTGCTCTTGGAAGGCGAGTTCTCCAGGACTAGGAAGTTCTGCGGGAGGATTGGGGGAAGAACGCACGCGGAGATTGCCTTTGAGGACCACGCCTGCATCCGTATGACTGGTATCGAGAACCGTGGTTACGCGATCGGTAGCTAGCGATCGCAGGAGCAACACTAACGTATCTTCCAGCAGATCGTTAGCCACTGGCGCTCCCTTACTGGGTACAATGCCATCGACCGGCACTAAGGTATTTTGCAGACGTACAGGGCGATCGGGTTGGGATTCCTCACTCATCTTGACACGGCTACCGTAGCCACTAAAGTGAAAGACAACAACATCACCCGCTTTAGCTTGTTCGGTCAGATGCTCCACAAACGCTGTCTCAATCGTCTCCCGGCTAGCTTCGGTATCAGTCAGCGTTAAGATATCGCTCGGCTTAAAGCCAAACCGATGAATCAATAGTTCCCGTTGCAACTCAACATCAGTGACACAGCCCGCTAAGGCTGAGATTCTAGGATATTGATTGATTCCCACCAAAAGCGCCAACTTCCGACCACCTGGTTGAGCTAGCACCTGGAAGTAGCGATCCCAGACAGGTACAGCTAAGCTGCGATCGCCCAGGAGTGATAGCACCGTTTCGCTCACTCCCAGCATCGCTAGCCCTAAACCAGCTTTTTGGAGAAACGTCCGCCGATTAAGTCCCATATTAGCCATTAGCTATTAGCTATCAGCTATAGCCTACCAGGAATGTTTATTGTGAATTTGGGATAATTTGCGGGAATTGAATCGAAAATCTAACTTCCGCAACTGTTTGGTAGTCTCTACTCAGCCCAAGGCATTCAGTTCATATCTCATAATTGGAAATATTCATTGCCTTGGCTAACTCGGCGGCAATCTCTGGTCGCGAAAACTCCGGTGGTGGCAACTCTCCCCGACGCAACATCTCCCGCACTTTCGTGCCAGATAGATGAATTCGCTCATCGGGTCGGCTAGGGCTAGTTTTTGTCGTTGCCATCTGATGAGTTCGAGTGCAGTAGAAGGCGTGTTCAAACTTCATTGGCGAAATACCTAGTGCCGCTGGATCGAACTCATCGAAGATGTGTTGAGCATCGTAGGTTCCGTAATAGTCCCCAACCCCTGCATGATCGCGCCCGACAATAAAATGAGTACAGCCGTAGTTCTTGCGAATCAGGGCGTGGAAAATCGCTTCTCTTGGACCGGCATAGCGCATGGCCGCGGGATTAATTGCCAAAATCACTTGCTTTTCTGGAAAGTAGCGCTCCACCATGATTTCGTAGCAGCGCATCCGAACCTCCGCCGCGATGTCGTCACTTTTCGTCGCCCCTACTAAGGGATGAAGGAATAAGCCATCTACCGTTTCCATCGCACATTTAATGATGTACTCGTGCGCTCTATGGATGGGATTGCGCGTCTGGAATCCGACAATGGTTTTCCAACCCTTGTCTTGGAATAGGACGCGAGACTTGACTGGGTCGATTTGGTAATCTGGGAACAGGGGATGAGGGTCGCGATGCAGCAACCAAATTGGACCTGCTAGGTGAACGTCTCCCTGCTGGTAGACTACTTTGACGCCAGGATGGTTGTCGTCATCAGTGCGATAAACATTAACTGCCTCGCGCTCTTTATCATAACGATACTTTTGAGTTAGCTCTAGGACACCAATAAAGCGTCCATTAGAATCATCCAAACGTACTAAGCTGCCTTCCTTTAACGGTGCAGCTACTGCCTCCTCAACGGAAAGAGTAACTGGAATTGTCCAAGGTAGACCGTTAGCCAGATGCATGGTGTCAACAACTGACTGGTAATCGGATTGCTCCATAAAGCCCGTGAGAGGACTCATTGCCCCGATCGCGATCATCTCTAGATCGGAGACTGCTCGTGGGTCGAGTCGCACTCGGGGCAGGAAGTCGGCTTTATCTAAAAATTCCTGTTGTTGATGGTGTATGGCAATGCGATTGATCAGCTGACCGCCATGTGGTGGAATGCCCTCTGGATGGTGACTCAAATTAATCCCCTCTCTACGCTAACTGCAATTAATTCAAAGCAATCGAGCTTTTCAATTTTTTATCGTATCGTGTCGGAGGTTCTCGTCTGCAAAAGACGATCCGAGATTAATCCTCTCGACGGTACAGGCTTACGTCAAGGTAAATAGAAGCGATCGCAACAGGAGCGAACACTAGACCGAACCTAGGTAAGTTGGCGCAACCTTAGCACAATGAGCTTGAATTGGCACTAACTTACCCTCTTTTGTTAGCTTTAGTTTCCGTCCACGCCAATCAATTGTGTTACCAAAAAAGCTACAACACCATACAACAAAGCTCAGCAAATCGCGCAAAGGTACGAGCCATAGATATTTTGCAGTCGATGAATCGTTGAGGCATTTAACCCCAACTATCCATGCCATTGTTAATCGGCTTAGCCAGGTTATACCCAACACTGTGTTACCAAGCATTGACCCTCCTGTTGCGATCCAGAATAGTAAGCTGGTAGCGGTGCCGTAAGTAAAGATTAATCCTAAATAACCCCAAGGACGACTGACTCGGATACAGCGCGACCAACGGAGTTGGTGTTGGATAGATTCCACTAAACTCGTGTTTGCCAGTACGTGTTCGACGACATAATCAGACAGAACTACTTTGTAGCCGAAACGATTGGCGAGATTACCCAGTAGGAAGTCATCGGCTAGATAATCAGCAATCGCTGGAAATCCTCCGATCGCGTCTAGAACCTCCTTGCGGATTGCAATTGTTGAACCGAGCGCAAACCGGATACCTTCTAGTTTATTACTGACTAAAACCCCTGGCTGGAATTCAGTTGCCGTTGAGATTGCTTCCAACGTTGCTGCCCACCCGCAGGCTAAGGAACGATAGGGACAGGTAACAACACCAATACGGGGGTCATTGAGGGGTTGAATAACTCGTTGCAAATAGTCAGGTTCAACTCGGATGTCACTATCTGCAATGATCAGAATGGCATGCTTTGCAGACCCGACAGCATTAGCTAAATTACTCACTTTGAGGTTTTCCCCAATTGTGAGATCGCTTACTACTAGTTGAATATCAACGTTGGGGAATCGATCGATCAGGTCGTGTACGACTTGGATACAAGGGTCTTTTGCCTCGCGCACTGCGAAAATAATCTGATACTCTGAATAGACTTGCTGACAAAATGAAGCCAGGTTTTCGTAAGTGTTGCGATCGAGACCGCAAATGGGTTTCAAAATGGTTACAGATGGATGGAAGTTTGGATCTATAGGTGTTGGATTACCGAAGCGAGCGATTCCTGCATAAATGGCATAGCAGTAAAACCAAATAGAGACTAGACAAAAAATTAACAGTATGCAATCGACAAAAGTCAAGTTAAGATTCATTTAAACCAAAAGTTAGGTTGTAGCTCTGCCCGATAATCAAGCTTTATCAGCTTAGGATTAACCTATGACAAGTTCATGACTAAGACATGTCAGTCTCGCCACTAGAATGTCAAAGCATTTAGGCTGTCGTTCGATTCAACTTTGTCCAAAAATAATAACTTACCTATCTTCTCCTGTCGTGCCAAAGCTAGATTAATTTGTCTTGAAGGTTTTATCGCGATTCTCTATTGTTGTGGGTGATACACCAGATTGTAAGGACACACGACCGTGCGCCCCTACAGATGTAACGTATCCAATCGAGAAAGGCTATACATTTGCTAAAACAAAGGATACCAATAAACTCTTCCGATGAGTTCAGTACAATGCAAACTAAGTTATTTTCCCCTGTAATGCGATTGATTGTGCTGAAGATATTTTTAATCTGTGTAAGTGTAAATGACTCAATTTCAACCTCAACTTCAAACGCCTAGTACATCATCAAAACCTGAGGATGTTGTTCGGTCACGTCGTCGGTTCATGATTATCAATGGAGACGATTTTGGCTTTTCATCTGGGGTTAATCAAGCCATTATCGCAGCTCATCAGCGAGGAGTACTGACAAGTACTAGCCTGATGGTCAGTGGGCAGGCGTTTGAAGAAGCAGTCGCTCTGGCCAAAGCTCATCCCAATCTAGGCGTTGGACTACACCTGACTTTAGCGAAAGGCAGATCGGTTTTGCCGCCTTCGCAAATTCCCCACTTAGTGGACTCAGATGGCAACTTCTCTAACCAACCCGATCGTGCAGGCGTGTATTATCAGTTCAATGCGTCTGCCCGTCGAGAAATTGGTATGGAAATTCGCGCTCAATTAGAAAAGTTTCGATCGACTGGATTGCCGCTTTCTCATGTTGATGGGCATTTGCACATGCACTCACATCCAGTGATTTTGGGCGCTCTGGTTAACTTAGCCGATGAATTTAATATTAAGGTAATTCGCCTTCCCTCTGAGGAACTGAAGCTCACCTTAAACCTGGATCGGAGCGATTTGCAAACTAAACTTTCTTGGTCTTTTATCTTTACTGGACTGCGACTGTATGGAGAGCGCGTGCTCAAGTCAAAGGGAGTTGGTTTTGTCGATCGCGTTTATGGATTGCTGCAAAGCGGTCGCATGACAGAAGATTACCTACTTGGTCTAATTCCTCAGATTCAAGCCAACGTGGTTGAGATTTATTCGCATCCGGCCATTGCTAGTCCTGGAGAGCCAGTCAATAGCCCAATTGGGCTGGGACAGGCGGAATTTGATGCTTTAGTGAGCGATCGCGTTCGAGAAGCAATTGTATCGAGTGGTTTTGAACTGACGAACTACAATCACTGGGAGTAGGTCAAGTTCAGCGAGTAATTATGACAATCTGTTTAATTTTGAGGTGAAAGTTCTGATTGAATCAAACCTACTCATCCATTGATAAGTTGTTTCACAACACCAACAAAGCGTTCCATGTCAGCCCGGTCGATCGCCCCCATTGTTGATACTCGGAAGATAGATCGGGCTAAACTTCCTTGACCCCCATAAATCACGTAGTCCTGTGCTTTGAGTTGGTCGTGGAATTCGTCATAGCTGAAACTGTCTGGCAGGTAGTAGGAATTCAGAACGACCGATGAACTTTCTGGGGGAAGTAGGGGTTTAATTCCCAGGGTCACTAATCCGTTGCGTACCAAACTAGCGAGTTCGCTGTAACGGGTATGCCTTGCCCGCCACCCCCCTGCTTCTTCTAGTTCTTGCAAGGCTTCGTCTAAAGCATAGAATGCCTGAACGGATTGGGTAAAAGGAGTACCACCTCTATCCTGCTCGCGGCAATAGCTCGCCAAATCTAAATACAAAGTGCGAGGAATGGTGTCTGCTGACGGCAACGCATCTCGTCGCAGGATAACGAAAGACGTTCCGGGGACACCATGCAGGCACTTATTAGCTGTTGCAGCGCAGGCTGTAATTCCCCAGGATTCAAACATCAGTTCTTCCGCGCCAAAGCTACTGACTCCATCTACCAGCAGTTGAATGCCGCGTTCCTGACAAATTGGAGCCAGTTGAGCCAAATCATTCAATCGACCTGTAGTGGTTTCGTGATGGACGACGGCAAGGTGAGTGATGTCGTCGTTTTGAGTCAGGAGTGTTACCAAAGCATCGAGATCGATTTCGGCACCCCAGGAATGGTGGAGTGTCGTGCATTGAATCCCGTGGATGTTGGCGATTTTGGATAAGCGTTCGCCATACACGCCGTTTTCGAGTACTAGTAACTTCCCGTCCCTGGGGACTAGACTGGTGACCATCGCTTCCATCGCTGCTGTACCAGAACCCGTGAGCAGAACGGCGGCATAAGCATCGCCTGGAAGATTGTAGAGTTGCAGGAGTTGTTCGCGGATTCGGGTCTGAAGTTGGGAAAATTCCACTTCACGGTGACACAGATCGGAGCGCAAAAGGGCTTTGCGGACGCGATCGCTAAGATTGACGGGACCGGGATTCAGTAGAATCATCAGTAACCTGAAAATGGGTAATTTAGTTTAAAAGAGGGCTTTCTGCTTAGATCGGTGGTTATCTAGGAAGGCTCAATTGCGAGATTGAGAAGGCCACACCAAATCTCAATTTGGTGCTAGGAGAAGTCACAACCCAGATGAGCCATAAAGCGTTGCAAAACGCCTTCCGGGGATAGAGTTGGTCGGGGCAAGTTTTTGAGCGTTCCGGGACGGATTTTCAGATGACCGAATTTTGGTCTAGTGTTGGTATCAGCTGCAAATAGGGCATCGAGCAACAAGAGGTCGTTTCCTTCTAAGGCGATACCATAACCGCACGATTCGGCAATCTTGGCAAAAGCAATGCCGGAAGAGACAGTCGCTTGAGCGCCCGTCGAATCGTGGACTTCATTGTCTAAAAGAATATGGATTAGGTTAGAACCGCCATAAGTGCCAATCGTGGCGAAATTTCCCATACGCATGAGGGCGGCACCATCCCCATCAATGACCACAACGTTCAAGTCTGGGCGTGCTAAGGATAGCCCTAATCCCAGCGATGAAGCACAGCCCATCGACCCTACCATATACAGATGATTTTGGCGATCGCAACTGGCAAAGAGTTCTCGTCCCGTATAGCCTGTGGTTGCAATTACTACAGTGTTTTCAGGCTCAGTGAGTTCCACAATTCGATGCAGTGCCTCATGCCGGGAAACTCCTTGATGGTTGTCGCTTTGAAAAAAGTTTTTGGCATCGCAACTAGGAGTGTCTCCCCGTTCGGGAATAGAAGAGCGGGTGAGAGCGTGGGGAGCCACCGTTCCCTTACGCATAATTAGAGCATAAGGTCGGCGTTCTTGTCTCATGTAGGTTTCGGCACGTTGGAGAACGGGTTCGATCTGTGCGGCGTCTGTGGGAAAAAATTCCCAAGGCACCTTCATCGTTTCCAACAATTGACCTGTAATCTGCCCCATGAGTTGATGCTGGGGTTCATCTTCAATCTGGGGATCGCCCCGCAGCGTACAGATTAGCAGCAGTGGAATCCGAAAGATATAAGCAAGGGAGGTTAGCGGATTAAC
>DATNPT010000047.1:0-11794 GCA_036703075.1 Chroococcales cyanobacterium | reverse complement strand
TACCGTACTCGATGACGATCCGTTTGTTGAGATGCAGTGGGATGAACCAACCGATAGTTTGACCGAGGAAATCACCCCTTCCCCAGAATCGAGGTTTGACTCAGAGCTATTTCCAGAACAAACCCATGACTTAGAGCCTGGAGAAGCGGAGAGCGCCAATGCAATAAATCCTAGTGAGGAACAACAGGAGGAATCAGCCCACAGTGCTTCAGAGACAACGGCGTCTTCAGATGCTTCAGAGGATGTAGTCTCAGTACCTGTAGAAGCAGCCCTGAACTCAGAACAGCCAGATGAGATCGCATCTGAGAGGACAACCTCGGATGAAAATCAGCCATCAAATACTCTGCCGGAGTCACCGCAACCAGTTGACTCAAATCCTAGTGAAAACTCACCTCCGCCTGAACCCTTCACTTCAGAACAACCAAACAATGAACGACTAGAATAGCGATCGCGGTTTTTTCTCTGAATCGCTCTCAACTGCTCCATAAACCCTCTATACTCTGTCCAGAACCCGCATCTATTCAAACCCACAGTTAATGCTTGCACGCTCACAGCAGTCAGAGGTGAACCCCCTTCAAGCCGTCTGGTACTTGGGAATTGACTTCGGTACCACGGGGATGTCAGCGGTTCTCTTGGACTCCTCGACTAGTCAGTACTATCCCATCTATTGGTCGAATGAATACCGAACGATCGCCTTTAGCGAATTACAAGCCGTCAATCCTCGCTTGGCGACTCGTCATTCTGAGGGTGTTGTCTTTCGATTACCGACCAAAACTGACTTGGGTTCAGCGAGTAATAAGCTGCCGTCCGTACTTCCGCTAGTTATTGGCTCTTCAGCGTCCAAATCAGCTCAACCCAAGGCACAACGAGTTCTGGACAACGTTAGACCGTTTTTAAGTCTGAGTATTCCTTTTTATTCTCCCAAACGGGGTGATTGGGAACCGATATTCCAGTTGTCCGAGCAAGAGTTCGTTTCTCTTTACTCGATGCGCTGTGCTGTACAAGCGCTTTTAGCCACGCTAACACCAAAGAACACGCTACCGGATGCAACGATTAACGTGGGCGCTGTCGGTTTAGCACCGGATACCCTCGCGACGGCATTGGGAAAATTAACCGGAGTAATTCTAGGCTACCCAGCAGATTGGGGGGATACCTATCACTTCAATTTGCGAGAAGCCATACTCGCGATCAAGCTCGTGAGACACCCCGAACAAATCTTCTTTTTGCCAGATGCGATCGCGCCTATCCTGGCTGGCTTACTCAGTTCTCACACTGAAGGGTTAAAGCGGAAAAGCGAGGAACTAAGGACAGAGAATTCTGTAACGAATCTCTCGGCGTCCCCGCCTCTCCACGTCCCCACATCTTCCAAAACCGCGTCCCCTCATCCTCCTGTCATGCTTTGGCGAGGGGGAACCTTGGTGATTAATGCGGGGACGACTTCAACCGAGTTCGCTGTAGCGGCTTTGCCAATCGATCTCCAAGCGTTAACGTCCAGTGATTTTAGTTCGTATAGCCTGCCGTATGGAGGTAGTGCGATCGATCAAGATATCTTCTGTCAGTTACTCTATCCCCAGCTATCGACCGCGCAATACGAACAGCTTGGATTGAGAGACGATTTAGAACTCCCACTACCCGGACAACCCGATCGAGCTAAACGCGATCGCTTGACTTATTTGTTGTATAGTTCTTCCTTCGGAAAAGCACTCCTCAAAGCCTCTAGCTACCTGAAGCTGATTTTGCAACGGAAAGATGAATTTACTCTGGAGCTAGGAAGCGATCGATGGACGGTGAGGCGTCTAGATTTAGAGACAAGGGTAATGCAACCGTTGATTCAACAGCTCGATCGCATCCTCAACGCCCTGATGATTGAGACGGGAGTATCCCAACAGGGAATTTACAATGTTTTTTGGGTTGGCGGCACTGCCGCTTCAGGAACCTTGACCCAATGGATACAACAAAGACTGCCCAGTGCCACTTTCATTCAGGACGCTGACTCGGTAATGCAGAACTGGGTTGCGGCGGGACTTGCTGCCTTGCCTTTGTATCCTCAAATTTTAAATCGCTCTCAGCAGCAGTACAGTGACTACTTTCTGCTCTTGGAGCTGCTACGAGCTTTTTCGATGACCACCGGCGATGCCACAGATCGGGCTTACAGCCTTGAGGAGATTGTACAACGGCTAGAGCGTCGCGGTCTGAATACCAATGCTTGTTACGATCGCCTCGTTCGCTTAATTCAAGGTTCGTTGCCCTTGGGTCTTACCCCTGCTCTTGGCAATGATTGCTTATTATCTCAGCAATCCCAAGGAAATCTTCACTACTCCCGTCTCGCAAGCCGCACGGGGCTTTTTTCTCATGAAGGCGATGGACTCTACCGACCGAATCTCCAGCAGCAAGAATGGTTGCGCCATTATCTGGATGTTGTCTTGTCCAGAGCTTATCAAAAATTCGAGGAACCGCTAATTGTTAGGTTAGGTACACCAGGCTATTGAAGGTTTAACCCTTTATTTTAGAAAATCTTTTCCAAATAGAGTTATTAAACTTCTACAACTTCGCGAAGACTTTAAAAACTAGAGAGAAGTGTAAAGACTACTCTAAAAACTTGGTTCAATCAGAGAGAATTTTTAGCCATTCTCTTAAACAATGATTAATATTAAAGCGTAAAGGTCGTGCCGAGTAAAATAATGTCTGACTAAAAGAGATCGAGTAAGATTTGCCGCAAACTGATGTAGCTATCTAACACGAGTACTTTCAGGCAAATGGTTAAAGCCACAACCACCCAAGCAATTAGCAAACACCATACAGGCAGGGTATTAATAGCACAATATAGGAAGCCTGTGGCAGAGGATGACTTAATCTAAACGTCCAATGATTCTGTAAGTAATTGACTGCCAGCCGTGTCTACCACAACAAAACCTATCGCTTGCCTAGCGGTTGATTCATCCATTCTCGATCGCTGGATTCAGACCCAAGTAATCCAACAACAGGTACATTACTCTACCCGTAGTAAGTGCAAACGCTTGCTAGATATCTTCGGAGCGTTAGTTGGATTAATACTAACTTTTCTGGTTGCCATTCCGATCGCGATCGCAATTCTACTTGATAACCCTGGTGCTATCCTCTATAGCCAAATGCGGTGTGGATTGAAGGGTAAACCCTTTCGGATCTGGAAATTCCGCTCAATGATTGTAGAGGCTGACCGACTCAAACATTTGGTTGAAAATCAGGCAACAGGTCACATCTTTAAAAACTCCAATGACCCACGCATCACTCGCGTGGGTCGTTTTTTGCGCCGCACAAGTTTGGACGAGTTACCTCAGTTCTGGAACGTTCTTTTAGGAGACATGAGCTTAGTCGGCCCTCGTCCACCAACGGTAGAAGAGGTGATGAAGTATGAAAAGCATCATTGGGAACGGTTGAATACCAAGCCGGGAATGACAGGAGAGTGGCAGGCGCATGGTCGCTCTCGCGTTACCGATTTTGAGGATATCGTGCGTATGGATATCGCCTATCAGAAAAAATGGTCAATTGCCTACGATCTCCAGTTAATTTTGAAGACGCTGATGGTGGTTGTCAGTAAGGATGGCGCTTATTAAGAATGTTCCGAGGCGGTGGCTAAGCGAGGACTCGTGCATCAAACGATCGGTTTTAGGGAAACAGCAAGGAGTAGAGGGTAGACTTAAGTTCCTGACCAACTTTAAACTTCAGTCGCTTATGACTTTACCCAATTGGATTACATTTTCTCGTTTGCTGGGGTTGCCATTTCTTCTATACGGTCTGAATAATCCAACTCCCCAGATGCGCTGGATTTGTTTGGGTGTTTTTTTAGTGGCTGCTGGCACCGATTGGTTAGATGGTTATCTCGCTCGGAAGCTCAATCAAGTTACTGAACTCGGCAAGTTTCTCGACCCGTTAGTAGATAAATTTTTGGTATTGGCTCCTCTAATGGCGTTGATTCAACTGGGTCAGGTACCGGCTTGGGGTGTCTTTCTGATTTTGGCGAGAGAACTTGCGATCGCAGGTTGGCGGGTTAATCCTAATTTAACGGGCAGCACAACGATTAGTGGAGCCAATATTTGGGGTAAGCTCAAAACCGTAAGTCAGATTTTTGCGATCGCGCTTCTGATTGCACCCACACCGGACACCTGGGAACTTCCCTCCCTTGTTGCCTTCTGGGTGTCTGTCATTCTCACCTGGATTTCTGGAGCTATCTATCTGCTGCCCCAAAAAAAACTAGAGTGGCAAAGTTAGCTGGATTCACGCTAGGACGCTGACACTCTGAGAAATTTTCCGGATATCATCAACTGCTTCATGAGTGTACTCTTACGAAAAAAACACCCTAGGGTCGCACTAGGGTGTCCTCTGCGTTCATGAAAGTGACACTTTACTATCCTCTCAAAATCATACTCTGATAGGTATCCGCCAAATCTGCTAAAAAAATTAAGTAAATTTGCTTAGTCGGAAGTTAACTCACTCAGTTAAAATCTTCCTCAAGACCTAGATCGTTTTGATTTCCGGTCACAACCATTATTGAGCCAAAATAAATTATTTTAACTTAAGTTAATTCGTCTCAGTCAGTGCTGAGAGAGGACAATCGCTTTTACTAGGAAGGATGGGAGGCAGCAATTCTTAAACAAATTCAAGTGTTGTCTGCAAAAGTACTCCAATAGGCATACTACCTTCGGATGATTTTATTACAGATGTATGACAGTCACAGTCAGTAAAAGAAAAACATATTCAGCTTTGGTCAGCATGCACCACAGGGAAAACGTCTGTAGCTACCTACAGGATTTCTTAGTCTCCAGTTAGAGGCTTGATTGAATTCAACGCTTGATAGGAGTAATCATTCTTCATGGAAGCGCCAAGTATCTTCTGTTCGAGGCCGTCTCAAGTTCACCTTCTACCGGGTGCGCTAGGGGAATTATTCGCTCAAGTCAGCAATTCTGGTCGGATTACATTAGCCGATCGCTATGGACTCATGGCAGCGCTGTTAGAAGAAGAACTAACTGAACAGGAGAGAGCTGCGATCGACAGATTACTGCGTGCCCTAAGAAGGGGACAACTAAAGGTAGTGAACGAAATATCAGCTCTGCTCAGTTAAATTACGTTCTAAGAGAGCCAAATTGTCCCCTAAAACGGTTAAGTCGTTTCCAACCAATCAAAAATTAAATCTAATTGCTTCAGCGTGACTAGTCCGTACTGCCAAAGAATCAT
This sequence comes from Chroococcales cyanobacterium, assembly GCA_036703075.1. Taxonomy (GTDB): domain Bacteria; phylum Cyanobacteriota; class Cyanobacteriia; order Cyanobacteriales; family Coleofasciculaceae; genus DATNPC01. Next base: position 6,583 of record DATNPT010000047.1, on the reverse strand, counting down.
CGGCAATAGGTTTGCCGGTTCTGAGTGATGGCGTACCGCGAGGTCAATACTGTCAGCAGGAATTGCTAACTCATCTTGCAAAAAATGAACTAGCATTTGGAGCTTTGTAGGATTCATCGACACAGTCGTGAATAAGTAATCTCTTAGAGCATCCAAAACTACTACTTAAAGCAAGAGCCGACTCCGGAAACTTCACCAAAACTTCCCCGTTCAGCTTCCCACCTACACACAATCAAAACAATTGCCGAATGAATAAGTATTTATACTGTGCTAAAGCTTGGCATAAATAATCCCCGCTCGCGACACGCTTGCGGGGCTTATGATAAGGAATTCTGTATATGCTCCTTTAATACTACCATAGATAGATGCATCCCGGAACATTTAAGTACTAGTTTACATGGCAAACTTTAATAAAATTAGCTTATCTAAAAGATTAGAATTAATAAACTTTAGCCCTTGCTTTTGTAAACAAATGTAAATAAAGCAAATATTAAGCCAAGCAACTTTGCCGAACCTCCAGGGGGCACTTTTTTGTTGGTTAGCGACATAGCGATTTTCAGTTGCATAAACCACATTTTAGGAGCAAGGCATGCCTTGCCCCTAAAGGTTAGGTCACTAACAATCCTCACCTGAAAATTTATTTTCTTGAAGTTTTCTAACCGGTTTCATGCCTACGGTGTGTTAGTGGATGGAGTTGCAGAGTCTGACTCGGCAGGTGAGGAACCTTTGTTGAAAATCCAATTGGTCACAATATGAGATAGCAATCCCATTGGTCCGGCAAATAAACATAGGGCAAGCGAATGCACAGTCCAAACACCAGTCCGCTGTCCTTCCCAGTAAATCCAACGTCCGACGAATAAATCCATTACTAAGAAGTGAATCCATCCCGTTGCAGCAGCTTTTTCGTCAGCGAAGAATCGGGCAATATCCGCTAACTGAGGATTGGATAGTGCTGCGGCAGATTCCGGGGTAATGCTGCTAACGAATAAGTAGATGTACAAACCTGCTAATGCGACAAAGGGGAGATAGGATTCCATCACCTTTCGGGTAACGCCCCAGTTGGGAAGGAGAATCATCAGTAGCCAAAAGGGCAAAACGAAGAGATTGGCGATATTAAATAGTTGAGAAATTATCATTGCAGAGCAACAAGATTGACGCTTGACTACCCTTGATTTTACAGAGTTGACTGATGTTCCTTTGGTAGATCTATCTAATTAGCGGCTAAGAGAGTACGGTGGAGGAGTCTCGTGACTATGATGAGGATGAAGAACGCTGGCATCTCCATCGCTATGGCGATCGCGATCGGGAGGATGAAGCACCTCGCGATCGATATCGTAATCGTTTGCAGGAGGACGGCTACTATGATGAAGATGAAGAGCGTTGGCACCTCTAATGCGATCGCGATCGCAATGCCGCTATCTACAATCAAAGCCTCCAGTTGAATAAAAAGCCTTTTACTCCCTTCCCTCACCAAGATGACCTAACTCTTAGATACCTGGAGTGTTCTGGAGTGGTAGCCTGCGGCAAGTCGCTACGCGTCTACATGCAAAAAATAGGTATTCTGCAAGCAGGAAGGGAGTAACAACTGTGAACTGGCAAGCGATCGCTGGTCAGTGTTTGTTAACTGTGCCGTATTTTAATTGGGGATGCTATTGAAAATAGGGACAAGTGAATGTCAAATCCATCACCACTGCACGAGCAAATCCGCGCCCATGTTTTTATCTCTGGCAGAGTCCAGGGCGTTGGCTATCGGTTTTCAACCTTAGATCGGGCTAATGAGTTAGGCATTAGCGGTTGGGTGCGAAATCTTCCGGATCGACGGGTGGAAGCGGTGTTTGAGGGGAGTCAAACGGCTGTTGAAGAGATGATTCAATGGTGCAATCGCGGTCCGCGAGGTGCTGTAGTTAATGATGTGGCAGTGGAGTATGAAGTGCCGGAAGGATTGCAGGGATTTGAGATTAGGCGCTGATTAGTAGTTGTGCGCGATCTGATGTTTGAACCTCAATTCAGTGAATTAAAAACTCGCTATTGAACTGCGGTCTTGGAGTCTCCCCAAGTAGAGCACCTGGCGTGGATTTAGGGGGCATCCCAGGATTTATTCAACAGGTCTAATCTCTTCGGTTCATTGAGTTGAAGTATCCGTGGGGGATTCAGATGGCGAGGCCGAGGGAGATTCAGATGGGGATTCAGGAGGAGTTTGGTTTTCGACAGTGAGATCGAGTTGATAGTTAATAGACTCAGAAGCCTCGGAAACGACGACAAATTCGTAGAAACCCGATTCTGAGAGTTGCCCTGACCAAGAGCGATCGCTAGAATCTTCTAAGATAGGAGGTGTCTGACCTGTCGGACTGTATAAGGAGAACAAGGCACTTCGAGCAGTGGAAAGCTTGACATCCATCTTTTGACCGGCAGAAAGATTGGCAATCAAGATTTTGCCTTCTCCTGGTTTTATGCTACCGCTGACTTGCTTGTCAAAACGACCCGGTTCAAATTGAATTCGCTCTAGGGCAGCTCCAGATTTCAAGGCGCTGAGCGTATCGAGAACCATGCCTTGCCACACTTGACCGATGGGCTGATTGAGAAAATCCTTACCCCGTTCTTGAGGAAAGGCGCGAAAGAACTTCGCATCAACTAGGTCATACAACGAGCGGCTACTGACCCGTAAATTGTTGGCTTCGGCTTTGAAGCGATCAATATCGGTCGATTTATAGCCGCCCAACTGCCGTCGTGCTGCATCGCTTAACTTGAGCCGCTCTAACTGTGCCAGCTTCTCAGATGCGATCGCATCCCACTGTGCTCTTAAGTTAGCATCTTCTGGGCCTGTACCGAGCTGGCGACCTCGCTGATTTGGATACTGATTCCAAAACTCCTCGTTTACCAACGCGGCATAGAAGTTATAGCGAATATTGAGGGCAACACGACGCTGTTGCAGTGCTTCTTTTCGCCGCAGTTCTTCGGGAGAAAGCTGCGATGTGGGTTCAGGTATTGGCTCATCGGTTGGCTCAACAATTGGATTACTATCTGTCGGTTGCGGCTGAACACCATCGGATTTGAGTTGAGAGCGTATCCACCAATTGCCAGCAAACCAACCCACCCCAACCGCTGCCAAAATTGAGACGAGTGCCAACCCGATAGTCTTAAACCAGCCTGAAGACGGCTGAACGGTAGCGTTAGGTGACGGCGCTTCGGCAACAGGGAGAGTGGGTTGGTAAACGGGAAGAGTTACGGGGGGAGGAGCGACTGCCAGTGTAGGTTCAACTTGCGGTGAAGGGGGCTGAGTTGGAGGATACGCCACGGGGGCTGGAGTTGTGGTGAGAGCTTGTAATACTTCACCGACCGAAGAAAAGCGATCGCTCGGTCTCGGTTGTAGCATTCTATCCAAAACACTGCCCAATTTGGGACTAAGGTTCACCTCCCACCGCCAATTCCACATCAATGTCTGGGGGTCAATCAACTGTTGCGGTTCTTTCCCGGTGAGCAATACCACTACAGTTGCCCCAAGCGCATACAAATCGCTGTGGGGAAATACAATTCCTCCTTGCATCTGCTCTGGAGGCGAATAACCCACCTTACCCAAGCGAGTGGCAGACGAACCTGCAACGCCCTGTGCTGCCAAAAACTGAGAGGCAACGGTTGCCGCCAGTTGCTTGACGCCCCCAAAGTCTATCAGCACGGGTAATCCATCTAAATTCCGCAAAATTAGATTATCCGGAGAAATATCGCGATGAACCACACCCAGCGAGTGGATGTACTGCAAAACTGGGAGGAGTTGTAGCATCAGTTGGGTTACTTCAGCTTCATTGAACCGTACTCCCTGACGCTTGCGAGCCTCTAGTAAGGCGTGGTAAGTTTGTCCCTCGACATAGTCTTGAACGAGGAAAAGAAGTCCTTTATCCTGCTGTTTGACTCGGAACATCTCCCGAAACTTGGGGATTTGAGGGTGTTGGAGCTTGTACAAAACACCCGCTTCCCGCGCAAACAGTTCCTCTGCTTTTTGTAGGGCATACGTGCCTTGCACTTGTGGCGCGAATTCCTTAAGCACGCAAAGTTCGTTGAACCGATTGAGGTCTTCTGATAAATAGGTGCGCCCAAAACCACCATGCCCCAGTTCCCGGACAACGCGATAACGGCCGCCCAGCATTTGCCCTGCCTGAATGCCTTGGTTTCCCGGCTGAACCAGTTGCTCGCCACACTGAACACAAAAACGACTACCCGGTGAATTTTCGTGGCCTTTAGTGCAATAGAAGGGCATATTGAAACGGCAAATAAACAGTAAATATAACTACGACAGGTGTAAGAGCGAATTTTTGGGGGTTAGGGGATGAGCTTTAGGGATGCTAAACGCGATCGCTACTATCAACTCGTGATTAAGTGTTATTGAGCTTATTTACTAAGTTGACTGACTCGATCCGAGAAGAGGGCATACCAGATTTGACCAAACGTCTGCAAGTCGAGTTTCTTCCCTCGTTGCTGAGGAAATAGCTGATAGAATTTTTCATCCGTTTGCTGTTTGATCTGGTCTATTGTATGGCTACCCAATTGACTTTGCTTGACTTGGCGTTGCCAGGTTTGGTAATCCCGTTGAGCGTAGCTTCCTAGTTGGCGACGAGCTTTTGCACTGAGTTGAGCCTGTTCTAGTTTATCGAGTAAATCCTCGGCTATTTTGTACCACTCATTGCGTAGAGCAGTATCGTCTGAACTCATCGTCAGGTTACGTCCTTGTAACTCTGGGTGACTCGCATAAAATGAGTCATTGACCAGCATATTGAAGAACCCTGGGGAAATCGCTAACTCTTGACGCCGACTCAACAGATTGTCCGTTCGGTTCTGTTCGGAAGAACTGGAGGAATTACTTGGGGCTGCATTGGGTAAGCGCTCGACGAGAGGCCCTAAGCTTACTGAACGCATGACTGTATTCATCACGGCCCAACCGGCAAATCCTGTTGCCACAATCGAGCCTGTACCCACGGTTAGCTTAATTGTCCAGAAAACCACCCGCCTGAGAAATTGGGAAAATTGAGGCGGGCTTTGAATCGCGGGTTGAGGATTGGCGTGCGGTGTGACTGGACTGGGTGTAGCTGGGACAACTGGGATAGGTTTAGGAGGAGCTTTTGGAGCAACCACCAGCGTGTGCATTTGCGAAATATTAGCGTTGGCGGCGACTGGAGCGGGAGTTAACTGGGCATTGGGGGAGTTGGGAACAGGATTCGCCTTGAGAGCAACCGCTTGGGTTGACATCTGAGCCAGGTTAGGCTGTGGCGAAAATGAAGTCTGCGACTGTAGCGCTTCGAGTACATCGACTGCATAAGCAAAGCGATCGCCCGGTCGATGAGCTAACATTTTCTGTAAAATCGCTTGGAGTTGAGGGTCGAGCTGAATCTCCTGTCCCCAGCGCCAAGTTCCCTTGTAGCTGTCATACAAGTCTTTAGGCTCCTTGCCCGTGAGCAAGACTAGGGCTGTTACAGCAAGGGAGTAAAGGTCGCTGCTGACATACACCTTCCCCTGCTGCATCTGTTCTTCTGGAGCGTATCCTTTTTTACCAATCCGAGTGGATAAAGCTCCGAGCCGAGTCAAGTTGGAAACGGCTGTTACTGCCACTTGCTTGATGCAGCCAAAGTCAATCAAAACGGGCAGATGGTCTGATTCTCTCAGGATAATATTGTCAGGAGAAATATCCCGATGGATTACGCCTTTTGCGTGAATGTACGACAGTACAGGTAGTATTTGGCACAGAAAGTGTATAACCTCTGCCTCGCTCAACCGCTTACCCGACTTAAATGAGTCAAAGTAATTTTGACCTTCTACGTAGTCCTGCACTAAGAACAGACAGCAAACTCCGCCCCCCAAGTCAGCCTGGAACAACTCCCAAAATTTCGGCAATTGAGGATGTTGGAGTTGATGCAGCGCCCCAGCTTCCCGTTCAAATAGCTCTTTCGCTTTTTCTAACTCAGCAGCCCCTTGAACTTGGGGAGCAAATTCCTTGAGGACGCAGCGCTCGTTAAAGCGATGCAGTGCTTCAGCTAAATAGGTGCGACCAAAGCCACCTTGCCCCAACTGGCTAACAATCCGATAGCGCTTGTCGAGAACTTGCCCCACGGCTAGGGGCAGTTGCTGCCCGCACTGGATGCAAAAGCGGTTGGTGGAGTCATTTTTATGACCTTGACTGCAATAAAGAGGCTGCATGTTGAACTAATGAGTAAACACCGTTTCGGAGCATTGCAACACAGAGCGAACATCCAGTATCGTAATCGTAATTTTTCACTCACGCGATCGCAAAAATGCAGGAAGAACAACGTCACCGAGCCGTTACAGCGTTCCAAGAGTTTCTCACCACACCGTTTGAAGATAAACTCAAACGGCATCAAACGACCTCTCCTGAATCTGCTGCTCTGGCGTTGTTTCACGATGTTGCTACTCGTGTACCTGCTTACAAGACTTTTTTGGCACAACAGGGCATAGATGATAGATCCATCCAAACCTTCGAGGATTTCGTAAAACTGCCACTCATTACCAAACAAAACTACCATTCGCGTTATCCCCTAGCCGAGTTGTGCCGCAACGGGCAGCTAGAATTGTGCGATAC
>DATNPT010000045.1:0-8390 GCA_036703075.1 Chroococcales cyanobacterium | reverse complement strand
TTGCTCGTGCTACTTACGGAGTGAATGGGGCAGGCGTGAAGGTTGGTGTACTTTCCGACAGCTACGACTATCTTGGAGGTGCAGCCACTGACATTGCCAACGGTGACTTACCAGCAGATGGTGTCACCTTAGTGGGTGGTGGCGACCTAAAAGGGCGGTTAGCCAGACTGAGTGATGCACAAGATGAAGGGCGAGCTATGTTGCAGATTATTCACGACTTGGCTCCTGGAGCCAAGCTCTATTTTGCAACAGGATCTAACAGTGAGGCTGATTTTGCCAACAATGTTCGCGCTCTTCGCCAGGCTGGTTGTGACATTATTGTGGATGATATTGCCTACTTTGCAGAGCCAGTGTTTCAGGATGGTATTGTTGCCCAAGCCGTTAATGAAGTAACGGCAAACGGTGCTTTGTATTTCTCGGCAGCTGGTAATTATGGGAATAAGAACGATGGTACATCCAGCGTTTGGGAGGGAAATTTTGTAGACGGTGGTCAAGCACCACTTGGACTACCGGGCAAGGTTCATAGTTTTGGTAGCACTCCATATAATCTCCTCAAGACCAATAGTGGTCTCATTACTCTACAGTGGTCAGATCCACAGGGAAAATCTGCTAACGACTACGACCTTTATGTGTTGAATGCTAATGGAACGCGGGTGATTGGTGCTTCGACTAGCAATCAAAACGGCAACGAAGATCCCTATGAAATTGTTAACCCAAAAGCAGCTAACAGTCGGATAATTATTGTTTTGTACAAAGGTCAATCACGTTTTTTGCACTTAGCGACTAATACCAGTTCACAAACGCAAGCCGTGTTATCGGTTAACACAAATGGAGCAATTTGGGGGCATTCTGCCGCTGCGAATGCTTATAGTGTGGCGGCTGTTAATGCTCAGAACCGCAATAATCTCTTCACTACAGGTTCTCCAAATTCTGTAGAGACGTTCAGTTCTGACGGTCCACGCCGCATTTTTTACAAGCCTGATGGCACGCCCATCACTCCGGGAAACTTTCTCAGCACGGGGGGAACTGTACGCCAAAAACCTGACATTGCGGCAGCGAACGGCAGCAAGACAACTTTACCCTCTGATTCAGGACTCAATCCATTTTTTGGCACGTCAGCAGCAGCTCCTCATGCAGCAGGAGTGGCAGCTTTGTTAAAGTCGTTCAAACCATCTTTAACTCCAAGACAAATACGCACCATACTCACTAAAACAGCTTTAGACATTGAGACCTCAGGTGTTGATGAAAACTCTGGTTATGGTATCGTCATGGCAAACCGAGCTTTGGTATGGGCTGCACAAGCCCCTTAATTACTCTTAATTGCTGTGTTGAACTTGCAGGAAAATAGTTTTACTGTTCACATTGTGAAATAGATAACGACTATTAACTGGGAGACAGGATTGGCTCAATTGCAAAGGTTGGTGATTGCACCATCACAACGACAAGACCAGCAAATTTTTCTGACGGAGGCGCAACAGCATTACCTGGGTCGAGTGTTGCGTCTGGGTAAAGGCGATCGCTTTATTGCTATGGACGGACAGGGTAGCTGGTGCGTGAGCGAGTTAGAGACCAATCTGAGCCAAGCTAAAATCATCGAATCCCTCTGCGTTCAGACCGAATTGCCAGTAGCGGTAACGTTAATGGCAGCAATGCCCAAGGGAAGTGGATTTGATGATGTGGTGTATCAGGCAACAGAGTTAGGTGTCGCTGGCATCGTACCGTTAAAAAGCGATCGCACTCTGCTCAATCCCAGCCCCCAGAAAGTTGAACGCTGGCGACGTTTGAGCCAAGAAGCAGCAGAGCAATCAGAGCGTCAAGTTGTACCAACCATTCTCGACCCTGTTGACTTTGCCGCTAGTCTGCAACAAATTGGGATGTCAAACACTCATCGCTACATTTGTGTAGCGCGTGGCGATGCGCCCAATCTCTTGAGTTGCTTACAAGAGCAGAAATTGCAATTTGAAGCGAGTCAACCTTCCCATTCTCAACCTCCATCGATCGCGATCGCAACGGGTCCCGAAGGAGGTTGGACTGCCGCAGAGGTGAAACAGGCTACAGCAGCAGACTTTCAGCCAGTGTCCTTAGGACGCCGCATTCTCAGGGCTGTCACCGCCCCAATCGTTGCTCTATCTCTAGTATCGTCAGTCTGGGAAGGAGACGATGGGGAGAAAGGTCAACAAGCTGAAGATGTAGGCTGATTACTTAACAGGAATGGCACTGATAATTTGTTAACAACGTAGTTAATTTGTTACTCGGCAAAAAGCTATAGACCTCGAAATACTTCACAGAAAATTTTAAAAATTTTATCCATTTAAATACAAAGTATTCGGCACGCTCATTGAGAAGCGCCCTATCATGAGTAAAGCTGAAACTCGAATTCATCCAGATATGAAGCCAAAACGACGCCATCCAGATCGATTTGCACAGTGTGGAATGAGTATTGTCAAGAAGCTGCCAGAAGTTACAGTTTTGTTCTGGATTATAAAGTTGTTAACGACAGGAATGGGCGAAACGACTTCTGATTACCTGGCTCATCAGATGAACCCGATTTTTGCGGTGGCTCTTGGAGGGAGTGGATTGATTGTTGCGTTACTAATACAGTTTTCAGTACGTAAATATATTCCCTGGGTCTATTGGTTAGCCATCACTATGGTCGCTATATTTGGCACGATGGCTGCTGACGCCATCCATGTCGGCTTGGGTGTTTCGTATCTCGTATCAACTGTAGGATTTGCTGTAGTGCTTAGTATTATTTTTGCAGTTTGGTATATGAGCGAGAAGACTTTGTCTATCGATCGGATCTACACATTTCGGCGCGAGTTATTCTACTGGGCAACGGTCTTGGTTACGTTTGCGCTTGGCACAGCCGCAGGTGATATGACGGCATCAACTCTGGGTTTGGGTTACTTCATGTCAGGTCTGCTGTTTGCTGTGCTGTTTGCTCTACCCGCCATAGCCTACTGGCGCTCAGGACTCAACAAGGTTGGGGCTTTTTGGCTCGCATATATCCTGACTAGACCACTGGGCGCTTCATTCGCAGATTGGATAGGTAGAGAACGAGATCTTGGCGGAGCGGGCTTTGGTACAGGGCGGATAAGCCTTGTTTTAGGTATTCTAATCGTTGGTTGCGTTGCTTATCTCACATACTCTAGTAAAGACAGAGAAAAGCTTAACTCTCCGCGATAAAAACAACAGTATTAACCCAAGCAGCACTTGAGATAGCTAATCCGTCCTTCGACGCCATTATGCCAGCGACAAGCTTGTTTGAAACTAGCTTGAGTCACTTGAATCAACTTTTTCCTTGCTTATGGCGATGTCTTGGGTGAGCGAAGCGATCGGATTTTTGATGCTTCTGCTTCCTTGTATAAGTCAGTGCAATTCTACGTTAAAAGAGCGATGTAGCTTTGCTCAACACTCTGACTTTTTCGATTAAATCTATACTGGAAAATCCTTTAGTTAAATAATCGCTCGCTCCTAAGCGTCTTGCCTCATCGAACCACTCCTCCGATAAGCGTGACGAAATCACCAGAATGGGAATTTTAATGCCTGCTTTTCGGCATCGATCGATCAAGGTAAAACCGTCCATATTCGGCATTTCAATATCAGTAATCACCAGATTGGGATGGGGATGAGCTTGCAACCAATTCCATGCCTCTAGTCCATCCGTACAAGTGTGAGTAGAATAGCCATCAGCATTCAGCGTTGCCTGAAGTCGTCGCCGGCTCAAAGCTGCATCATCCACAATCAGGATGGATGGAGCTAGAGCTAGAGCGTTGGTTGGCTCACTCTCAAGCGGTGATGATGGTGCGATCGCGTTTTCGACAACTGGAGTGGAAGACGTTAACAGCCGTTTTGCCAATGTGTGAGCTTCTAAAACTGGGAGCAACGCTCCATTGGTCTGTAGGCTGACACCAATTAACCCCTCAGGTGCAACCATTGGCTTGGGTAGGGGATTAATCAGGAGTTCAGACTGTTCTAATAGTTCGTCAGCCAGTAACCAAACATCTTGCTCGGCTTGCTCGCCATAAATATAAAGGCAAACGGCTGTATCGGCGAATGGGCGATCGATGCGATCGCATTGCCAGTACTTGAGCAAATCTAATGCAGGACGCGAGCCAGTTTCATCATCAATCGTGTGTGAGTAGGCAGCATTAGACTCTTTGACAGGCGACATAGCCATGTTGCTCAAGAGATTGATCGTCTTAATGTCATCGACTGGAAGAGCAAAGGTCGAATTTCCTGCGCGAAGCAGGACACAGGAAACCAACAGGCGAGGGACTGGAAATTTTATATGAAACGTTGTGCCAGAACCTGGAACGGTATGAAGCGTCAGCCGTCCTCCTAATCGAGCGACTTGAGCCGCGATCGCATCCATGCCAACCCCACGGCCTGAAATCTCGTTCGCTTGACTTCGAGAACTAAAACCGGGTTGGCAAATTACAGCTAAGAGGTCGGCAGGCGTTTGAGTGCTTGTCAACGGTAATCCCAACGCTTCGGCTCTGGATTGAACCGCGTTGGCATCAATCCCGCGACCATCATCTTTCAGCTCAAACAGGAAAAGATTCCCCTGCCTCTGGAGAGATAGGGTAAGGGTGCCTCGTTCGGGTTTCCCTTGGGCAAGTCGCTCGGCTGGGGATTCCAATCCGTGGTCGTAGGCATTGCGAATCAAGTGAAGTAACACGGGTTCCAAGTTGCGGGCTGTACTGACATCGAGTTCTGTTTGTTCCCCTTGAACCACTAGTTGGGCAGGTTTGTCATAGCGAGTTGTCAGATCTCGAAGAATCGTTCTCGCTCGCAAGCCTAAATTTTGGAACGGAACCAGCCGACTATCCTCAATTGTGTTTTGCAACTTCACAACGTTATTATCGACATTCCCCAGGAACTGGGCGACTTGCTGTGATGTTTTTCCCGTCTCCGCCCCAATTTCCGACAAGCGCAGACTGGTTTCTAGCAAGCGATTGATGATGGTATATCCCTGGCGATAGCGTTCAAGGGTCGGTCCTTGTGAGGTCGTTTGCGTGCTATTGCTCAACTGATCTAACAGGACATAATCATCTTGGAGCTGGCGGAGATGGGTAATAGCCTGGGCACTTTCCTGAGCGAGAGTGACAAGCTGCGCGATCTGGTTTTGCAGTTCTCGATAAAATCCTTGCGTGCTGCGGAGTGCGAGTAGAGTTTCTACTAGGTATTGTGCCGAGCGATCGAGCTTCTCTAGAGGAACTGGAATCTGAACCTGCTCCAGTGCCTTGCTTGGTGGTTCTTGCTGGGATTGGGTTGTAGTTGGCTGAGGTGGGCTGGGGGGCTGGGAAACTGGGAGACTGGGAGACTGGGGGACTGAGGGAGGCTTAAGGGTTGGTGGCTCATCAACAACAGAATCTTTCTCCTGAATTGGAGTGATGGGATGAACAGCGACATCGTCTTGGCTTGTCCAATCCAACCATTCCTGAACTCGATCGAAGTCTAAACCGACATCTGCTTCTCGATCGTCTGAATCTAGGAATGCCTCAAGGTTCTCAGGATTAGTGAAAGCGTCGGCTGAGAGAACTTCATTGAGAGGTTGCTCAGCGTCACTTAGACCTGCTAAGTCTTCTAACGGGAAGGCATCGAGAAGGTCTATGAGTTCAGAACCTGTTGAATGCTCGTCTAGGTTAAGTGCATCTAAAAAGCCTCCAACCTCAGCCAGCGTCTCTATTTGACTGGGGTCATCTAGAAGTGCATCAGACTGGTTTGGTTCAAGGGAGAAGAGGTTGGATGGTGGCGGTAACTCAGCCTCTGGTATCGCGTCTAAGGACAATGGCTGCTCTACAACTAGCTCTTCACTTGTCCCAAAACTAGGGAACTCAAAGAGAACGGGGTTACCGCCTTGCTTGGCACAGCTTTTGAGTGCCTGGAAGAAAAGCAACCACGGCGATGGGCTTTGCTGGTGTTCCTTGAGCGATCGCCAGATTGCATTGTTGGGATGATTGAATAAAGTCTGTGCCTGCTTCAGCATCTGGGTCCAGCCCGTCGCAAATTGCAACTCCTGGCCGATTTGTTCGAGTTGTTTGAGAATCTGCTCGGCGGTGTGAAGAGTGCTTGCAGGTACTGTTCCCCGTTCGGGGAGTTGCTCTAAGGCAATCTCTAATTCTAGCACAACGAGGTCTAATCCTTGTGCCGCAAACTCTTGATGAAGTTTTTTTATCTCATCCCACTGCGGCAGGTAGCGTTGCTTAATCTCCTCGTGTAGCGATCGGATGCGGTTCAGGATTGGGTCGTTTTCCTCGGATTGCTGAAATTCAACAGTGACAGTCAGTAACTCTCCCGCTTCCAGCAAGGCTTGACTCAAATGACCATCGCTGAGGAGCGGTGCTAGCTCTAAATAGCGTAAATCGGATAGTACATCTTCTAAAGCAGTTGCAACGTGCAGAACCGATTGAACTCCAACCGTCACTGCTCCACCTTTAATCGTGTGAATACAGCGGTAAAGTTCCTGAATATCCGTTCGCCAAGATTCTGCTTGGAGAGACTGAACAATTTGACTATATTTTTGTAAATAGTCTTGGGTATCAATGATGAACAGATCGTATAGCTCTTGTTGTAATTGAGCGTCAGCGATCGCTGCAATGCCTTGGGATGAATCTATCTCTGGAACCGACATAATTTCAAAAGCTATTTCTGGTGATGGTTCTCGGAAACCAGGGCTGGTGTGAGATCGATAACCGATGACTCACATACATTCGATACCGGAAGCTGTTCGGGTCGCAGTTGGAAAAATTCAACATTTTGCAGTAACGTTCGAGCTAATTGCTCCATGTGCTTAGCCTGTTGCCTCGTTACACCCGCTCGATTGGATGTCTCACTAGAGATGTCAGAGATATAGTGAACCAATTGCAAGGTGGTTTGGGCAGCACCAGCGATCGCCTGACTCGATCGCGTTACCTGTTGACCCATGTGCGCCACTCGCTCGCTCACTGACAAAATGGTGTTGAATGCCTGCTGGGACTGCTCTACACCAGTTGTGAAGTGGCTCACCTCTTGACTAATTTCTTGGACATCATGGTTGAGTCCGGAGACGACGGTTTGAATTTGGTCAGTCCGTTGTTGTAGCAAAACCAAGCTTTGCTTGGTTTGGGTTGCCAACTGATTCACTTGCCCTGAGATGACTTCAAATTCACGAGTGATTGCCGCCATTTGTTCCGGATCTTGCTGTCCTTTAGCTCGGTTCGACAACATGGAAGCGTTCACCGCGAGTATTTGTGACATGGCTGTAATCCGTTGCTGATCTTTCACAAACTGACTGGCTAGCTCAACGTAATTGGTCAGAGTTTCAGTTCGTTTGACAATTTGATCGCTGTCTCGTTGTAGCCCTTGAATCCCTTGGCTCATTGCCATAATTTCCTGTTGCCCTTGGTCAATGGCGATCTGTGTTAATTGCACTGCTTCACCTGTGGCAACGGCCTGCAATGCGGCCTCTTGAGCTTGGTTGTTGACGTTTTCCATCAACGTTTGCACTCGTTCGACCGATTGCATTTGCTCTTTTACACTTTCGGCGACAGCAACCGCGAGTTGTTCTAAGTCTTCAGTTCCCTGTGTTACTTGAAAAGCGGCATTTAAAACGATCGCGATTACCTGTCCTAGCCTCTCAACTAAGCGATTCAACGTATCTCCTACCAGTCCTGTCACGCGAGGACTCACCTCGGCTTCTGCCGTCAAGTCTCCATCCTCAACAGCAGAGATGACATCGAGTAAGTGCTCGACTTCTTGCTGCAACGCTTGGCTTTCGTTTTGTAGGGCCGCTGTCCGATCTGCAACTCGCTGTTCTAAGTCCTTGCGTATCTCCTCCAACGCCGCAAACGACTCTCGTAATTGTTGCGCCATCTGGTTAAAGGACTGTTCGAGAACGCCTAACTCTCCGAAACCCTTAATATCTACGGTCTGGTTCAAGTCTCCACCCGCAATTGCTTGAGACGCTTGGCTTAACCGAACCAGTGGCTCTGTAATCCAACGAGATGCGATAAACCCTAAAATGGTGGCAACTAGTAGAGACAAGGCACACAATGCGATCGTGTTGCGAGTGTTGGCATCAATCTGCTCCATGAAGTCGGACTCTGAGGTAATGACTACAATTCGCCAGTCCAATCCCCATTTATCTTTCCAGGGTGTCACCTGTACAAATCGTCGCTCTCCCTGAAACTTGAAGCTCAACAGTTGGCTTTTCTGAACCTTTTCAAACCCCCCAACTGATGCTTTTAAGTATCGAGCTGTGGCAGCGATCGCTTTGTCTGAACTGTTTTCAGCTTGAAGCCGTTGGGGTTTACCACCAATAATCGTGTACGGTTGCGACTTGCCTGAATTAGCAACGATTAATCCGTTTTGCTCGACAATGAAAATCTTGGCAGAAGGACTCACCT
>DATNPT010000027.1:0-8286 GCA_036703075.1 Chroococcales cyanobacterium | reverse complement strand
AGCTTGAGTAGACAGACTGTAGAGGCTATCCTTGAGTGGTTGCAAGCCCGTAAAGAATTAGACATCAACCAGCCGCTATTCATCGCCCTAGACCGTGTGAGCTATGGGCATCGGTTGAGCGGAGTTTCTATCTATCGACTGGTGGATAAGGTGGCGCGATGTGCTGGTATTAATAAGAAGCTCTCTCCCCATCGAATCCGGCATAGTGGGATAACGGCAGCGCTGGATGCTACGGGCGGAGATGTGCGGAGGGTGCAAAAGTTGAGCCGCCACGCGAACCTCAACACTCTGATGATTTATGACGACAATAGATTGAATGTCCAAGGTGATATTTCAGCTCTGCTAGCGGATATGGTGTGAATGTTTCATCCGGAGTGAGGCACAAAGGGGACCGATCTACTCGTCTGGTCAAGTATCTCCTTTGGGAACCTTTGTTTATGCGTCAAGGCATTTTTACCCTCTCCCTGATTGCGGCGGTTAGCTTACCTGGTTGTACTGGAGGCAATGCCTCTTCCAATGCTGTCACTCCATCACCTACTTTGTTGGAGATAATTACGAGAAAGCCTTGCAATTACTTCCAGAAGTCAGTCGGCTCGGACAGGTGAGGGGCATTGCCGATCCAGCGATCGCGGGACTATATTTGCAAGGGCAATTTCTGGCGTTGCGGGGACGGTTGCAAGAGGCAATCGCATTGTGTCAGCAGGGATTGGATTTAGCAACCCAACGGCGATGGTTGGCAACGTATGCCGGAGTGTTAGTCCAAGTGGCGTTGGCAGATTTGCTGCGCGAACAGAATGATTTAGAGGTGGCTGCCCAGCACCTGAATGAAAGTATCGATCGCGCCATTCAAAACCAGCAACCGGGACTGATGATGGGCTACATTACGTTGGCACGGGTGCATCAAGCTCAAAGCAATTGGCAAGCGGCGTGGGATGCGATTCATGCGGCAAAACAGTGTCAAATTTGGCTGTGGTCTACAATTCTCTCAGTAGAAGCCTGTCAAGTAAGGCTGCATCTGGCACAAGGGAATTTAGAGGCGGCAATGGCATGGGTACAAAGCAGGAATCTGGGCGTAGAAGATGAACTTTGCTACAGTTCAACACAGCAGCATCCCTTTGGTTCTGAACTCGATTACCTCACTTTTGCCCGCGTACTCATTGCCTATGGGCGAACACGGGCATCGAAGTCCCATTTGCAGGATGCAATGCGCTTGCTTAGTCGTCTTGCTGAATTTACAAAAGCAGGGGGACGAACCATTCGCACAATGGAAACCCTGATTTTGCAGGCGTTGGCATGGCAAGTTTGGGGCGATGGAGAGCGTGCGCTCGCTTGTTTCAAACAAGCCCTAGAGATTCCCCGTCAAGGCGATTATATCCGTCTGTTTGTGGATGAAGGGCAGCCAATGGCTCAGTTGTTGCGTCAGGCTGCCTCAAAGAATATCTATCTTAATGATGTGAATCGTCTGTTAGCTACGTTTGGCTCAGTTGAAGCTAACTCATGTGTTCCAGTGCAACCGTTGATTGAGCCATTGAGCGATCGCGAATTGGAGGTTTTGCAAAATCTTGCAACTGGGATGTCAAATCAAGCGATCGCAGAGCAACTTTTCGTTAGCCTCGCTGCTATCAAATGGCACGCCCGTAATATTTACGGCAAGTTGGATGTGAGCAATCGCACTCAAGCCGTGGCAAGAGCTAGAGAATTAGGGATTTTGGGGTAAAAGGCTGATAATTTACGCTCCTAAATTGGAGGAGATTAAGCAATGGAAAAATTAGAACAATACCGAGCGTACCCCCTTTAGATATTGTTCTGGGTTTTCATTCCTCTTTTAAACGCCAATTTACTCGTTATGCAGTTGGTTAAAGGTGTAAAAAGATAGATTTGAGCGATACCTTCGGTAAGCTTTCCTTCGGAACGCTGCGCGAACGCTAACGCACTCCTTATGCTCACATCAACTCTAATGCGATCGCACCTCTACCTATTTCACCTTCAGCAATGTTGAGCCAACTTCCATGCTCAGGTGTTTAACAAAACTCGATGCGCTGCACTAAGGAGGAAGACAACATCTTCCCCATTAGAGGATTTCTACATACCCTTCTGTTCCATGCACGCGAATTCGTTGCCCATCTTTTATCAGTTTGGTAGCATTATCCACTCCGACAACTGCTGGTAAGCCATATTCGCGTGCAATCACGGCTCCGTGGGTCATCAGTCCACCAACTTCGGTGACGAGACCTTTGATGGATACAAATAAGGGTGTCCAGCTCGGGTCAGTAAAGGTGGTGACTAATATATCTCCATCTTCCAGATCAGCATCTTCAATGGTTAAGATGACCCGTGCTCGTCCCTCTATCACTCCAGCAGAAACAGGTAGACCGACAATTGCTGCGGCTGGGAGGTTTTCTCGTTTGTACTTGCCCGCAATAATTTCACCGTCAGATGCGATCACACGGGGCGGCGTTAGTTTTTCATACCATTTGTACTCGTCTTTTCGTTTGCTGATGATTTGGTCATCCAGTGTATGGGTGCGTACAACTTCGTGAAGTTCTTCAAACGTGAGATAGTAGGCATCGTCTTTTTCCTGAATAACGCCTGCTTGTACGAGTTGTTCGACTTCTTTAAGTAATGCCTGCTTATAAACGAAGTAGCGACTCACGATGCCGTATTTGGGATATTCACGATAGCCGATGAAATTCCGGATTAGGCTGATCATTCGTTTTGTTTCATTGACCTTTTGTTCGCCATCCGGTAGTTGCTTCAATCGCTCTAATAGCTCTTGTTCTTTCTTTAAAGCTTCCTGTTGCCCTTGCTCAAATTTTCGATCGCTGGCACCAGGCTCTAAGTTTCTGATGTTACTGAGAATCATAGGAACAAGTGTGGTTGGATTTTCGCTCCAACGAGTTCTCGTAATATCGATTTCTCCAACACATCGCATTCCGTATTTGTGAAGAAAAATAGCGAACGCGTTCTGGGCTTCCTGTCCACCCTCAAGCTTCACCAATTCACCTAGAAAGTTATCCTCTTTTACCTGTTGCAAATACTCAATGACTTCCGGGTAAGGACGAATCGCATCCGCAACATCCAATAGGGCCAGCCCCATGGACGAAGTAATATTGTTGGGTGCTGATTGAGAAAGCGTGTCCGCTGCGTTTTTTTCGCCTAACCACTCGTTCATTTTTTCATTGATCCAGGAGGAAGCATTCATACCAGTCATAAGCACACCAAAACTCTGTGAATCAGAGTGGGTCTTCTTTAATTGCTGGATATCTTCCAGGATAAAATCAAACAGATCCGCTCCTGATTTCGTTTGGATGGTTTGTTTTAACGCTTCGATCGAGGTTTGACTCTGTTGAATCAAATCAGCAACAATCGCCGGATCGTAGTCGTTTAGGGTTTGAAAATCCGCAAGCGCTCGACCTTTACTGCTTTTGCCGGGACTCTGATCATCGGGTAACGATTTTATAAAATCTCCCCGCTCTATGATGGTTGTAAGTGCGTCTTTCATGAGCGGATCAGATTTTCCCAATGTGACGTTTAATACAGTTTTTCTGCTGACAGGTGAAGCCAGCGTTGCTGTAACATCAACAAACAACCTTCCACCAGCAGTGTGCATGGGTGCATGGGTCGTTAACAGGAAAAAAGACAATCCCAATGGTTTCATGGCATCGGTCATCATTTGATTGTGACCGACAGAAACAAAGACGTGATTTTCCTGATCATTCGTTTCAGGAATCGGGAATAAAGTAGTGATCGGACGACTCTGGACAATGTAAAACGTATCATCAACCAAGCACCATTCAATGTCTTGGGGACTGCCGAAATGTGCTTCGATCGTCCTACCGATACGCTCAAGCTGCAAAATCTGCTCATCTGTTAGTGCTTGCTGATTCTGCCACTCAGGTTCAATCTCCTGTTCTTGCGTACCGCCATCTTTTAAGGCATAAATAGCCAGTTTCTTGGTGGATATCTTCTTATCGATAATCTTGCCGTTACGCACTTTGTAGTTATCCGCATTCACCAGACCAGAAACCATCGCTTCCCCAAGTCCGAAGCTGGCATCAATGGATAACACTTTCCGATTACCAGTGACGGGATCGGCAGTAAACAAAATTCCTGCCACCTGCGGGAAGACCATCTTCTGAACCACCACAGACAGGTAAACTTTACGGTGGTCGAAGCCGTTTTGCAGGCGGTAAATGACTGCCCTCTCGGTAAATAGCGATGCCCAACACTTGCTGATGTGCTTGAGGACTGCTTCCTTTCCGATGATGTTCAAATAAGTATCTTGCTGTCCTGCAAAAGATGCAGTCGATAAATCCTCTGCGGTTGCGCTGGATCGGACTGCATAGGCGTTTTTTTCTCCAAGTCTGGAGAGGAGGTGGGTGATCTCTTCACTCATGTCTTCAGGGATGGCTATCCCTTCGATGACTCTACGAATCTCACCGCTCAGCTCACCGATTTTATCGCGGTCATCCACCTTCAAAAGCGATAACTGAGCCAGTAATTCGTTAATCGACGACGTTTCCCCAGTGATTCTTTTAAAGGCTTCAGTAGAAATACAAAAGCCATCTGGTACGAGTATTCCTTCAATCCTGGAAAGCTCCCTTAGGGAAGCGCCTTTACCCCCAACCACCCTGATTTTCGTTTTGTCAATATCTTGAAAACAAAGTACAAACGAACTCATCAGTTTCGCTCCTTTGGCAATTCATACTTTGGTAATTAATGCGATCGGTGTGCATGGGCGTTGTGATGCGGCGATCGCTGACTGGTAGAACTCGTTGTCTATCGCAACAGACCATAACTTTTCGCGGATTCCAACGAAATATTTGGAAGATACTGCTCGGCATACTGAATTAGCGTTCTACCAACATCTTGATGGCGGTATTCAGCTTTGACATAGATTCCTTCTACTTAGGCTACAGGGCTTTGGGTTGCGTCGGGAACATAGTCAGAGCGTAGCGATAGATTCATAAACGCGATCACACAGCCATGATCATTCCTTTCCAGAATGCCTTAGCTGCCAGGATTTTTGGCAACAAACTGCATCAACAGATGATGCGATTTACCTTTAAAAAATTGTTCGTGCATAGAGTTGTGTTTCGTTCTAGCGATTTCAAATGTTAGGCAACTGGCTTGGTTAGCCATTGAACGAGTTGAATGACAACACCGTTTGGATCTGTGACCTGAAAGAACCGCTCTCCCCAAGGTTCTGTTTCGATCAAGGTTGTAATTGCCACGCCTTCTGCTTGGATTCGGGCGTATTCTGTATCGATATCATCCACTACAAAAGCAATTAGTAGCCCATCCGCTCGATGTCCGCGCATGTAGGTCGGTTTGAAGGTTTCCAGTCCAGTGCGGAGGAAAATGAGGTTGAAGCCAGCATCCGGTCTAGAGAGCGATACAAAGTCATCGGCGAACATCTCTTCATGGAAGCCAAAATGTTGCTTAACGAAGGTAGCTGATGCGGTGACATCATCGACATTGAGTGAGATGGCGGAAGCAGTAATCTGCATAAATTACCTTGGCACAAACCAATAAATTATGATGCAGTATTGATTGACAAGGATTGTAAAAAATTGACCTTAATCGAGCAGAACAACATGGCAGGGATGAAAGCCGCGTTGTGCCAGGTATTCAGTGGGTGTGCAAGCGACGAGCGAAGCTGGTAAGTCTGATAAATCATGTAGCTTTCATGTAGCTTTGTCGATTGTCAGCCTCAACAGATAATCTTTAGGATACCGCACCAACCTGTGATTTGAGCCGCATAACGGCTAAGATGAGCGGCGGCGAGCAATCTCTGTTGTGTCTACCCTAAAATTAAGCTGTGACGCAGCACTAGAACAAATGTTTGCGTTCACGCTAGCACAGTTTGAAGAAACTTGGCTGCAACACTCTTAAATAACTTGAGTGTGGATTGCCAAACAACAGAGTTTATCGAAGATGTCAAACTATCCTTTCGGCTAGTGAAATGGTGAAGCGATCGCGCCACACTGGAATCAAGCGCGGATTAAACAGACAATGTCCCACGCCGCGAATCCAACAGACAGGAGATTTACTGAGACGACTAAGCCGGGGGTCACTGACAATGGAGATTGTCACCAAGAGATTTCTTCTCCGAGACTTTACTAAAGAAGACGAGCCTGCATTTTTCGCCTATCATGCCGATCCACGGTATGCCGAATTTTGTGCGCCAGAAGAAGTAGCACCCAGCCATACCCGCGAACTTCTCAGTCTTTTCAGTCAGTGGGCAGCCGAACGTCCCCGTCTCAATTATCAGCTTGCTATTGTTGCTCGCCGGAAGGAGCAGGAGCTAATTGGCTGTGGCGGATTACGCCGTGAGGCCTACGGAGCCGATCGAGCAGAATTAGGCATCGAGTTGGCACCCCAGTTTTGGGGGCGTTACGCCTATGCAATTGAGGTTGGGAAAGCTCTAATCGAGTTTGGGTTTCACGAATTAGGGTTAAAAGAGATTCGAGGCATTTCTGTCAGTGCAAATGTGCGTGTTTCGCGTTTAGCACAGCGGTATGGGTTTGTTGTCGTTGGCACAAGTCCTAGTTCCGATTGGATGGGTGAGCGTGGATGGAGCCAAACCGAATGGCAGCTTACACGGGAGTCGTGGGAGAGTTTATCAGCGATGACAAGGTGAGGCAGTTATTTGAAGGAGCTTTGATCGTGGCAACAGAAAACAGCAGATTATTAGCAGGTCAGATTATCTTCGCGATAATTTATATTCTCATAGTTCCGATATTAATTCTATTACTTTCCGGTGATTGGCTATGGGTTGAAGGATGGATTTTTAGCGTTTGGCTGATTACCATTTCTGTATCAACCGTAATTTATTTGTATCGGAAAGACCCGGAATTACTGAGAGAAAGGTTTAAACAGCTAGGGACAGATAACCAAAAAATCTGGGATAAGTATTTTCTCTACGGACTTCAGCTCCTATTTTTGGCTTGGATTGTCATTATGCCAATAGATGCCAAACGATATGAATGGACAACTAACTTTCCCTTGTGGTTAAAGGTTTTGGGAGGGATGGGATTATTAATTTCGTTTTTCTTTTTATACCGCTCCTTTACGGATAACACCTTTTTATCGCCTCTAGTGAGAATTCAAACGGAACGCAACCAACACGTTGTTTCAACAGGAGTTTATGGCTTTGTAAGACATCCTATGTATTTGGGAGCAATATTTCTATTTATCGGAACACCAATATTACTGGGTTATCAATATGGTATTTTAGTTGGGCTTGTAATTTCCTTTCTTCTCATTGCTAGAATTTTTGGAGAAGAAAAAATGTTAGTCGAAGAATTGGACGGATATGAAGATTACAGAAATAAGGTGAAATATAGACTGATTCCTTTAGTCTGGTAAGCTTTGGATCAGCTTTGCATTACTAAGAGACCATTTATAAAGTAAATCTAAAGAGGAGCAAAGAGGTTAAATACTAAAGATAGGATACTAAGGAGAAAATGTACTTACTAACAAAGGATGTCTCGCAAGTCTTATCCAACTGACCTGTGTGATGCTGAATGGGAAATTTTAGCACCTCTAATTCCCACGGCTAAGCCAGGTGGGCATCCGCGTACTACTGAGATGCGAGAAGTATGTAACGCTATTTACTACCACTTGAAAACAGGATGTCAATGGGACATGCTGCCACGAGATTTTCCACCCAGCTCAACCGTCTACAGCTACTACCGCAAATGGCTCTCAACGTGGAATTTGGGAGCAGATGAATCACACTTTACGTGACCAAGTGCGCCAAAAATTAGGCAGAGCCACTCAACCCACTGCCATTGCCGCAGATAGCCAGTCGGTAAAAACGGCTGAAAAAAGGGGGATGTGTATGGTTTTGATGGCGGCAAAAAGGTAAAAGGCAGAAAGCGGCAAACGCTGGTAGATAGTCTTGGACTATTACTCAAAGTGATCGTCAGTGCAGGTAATGCAGGGGAAAGAGTAC
The DNA here is from genome assembly GCA_036703075.1 of Chroococcales cyanobacterium. GTDB lineage: Bacteria > Cyanobacteriota > Cyanobacteriia > Cyanobacteriales > Coleofasciculaceae > DATNPC01. The sequence goes on along the minus strand of DATNPT010000027.1, from coordinate 326 downwards.
TGGCTGCTTATGCCTTGATGGAACTGTGGGAAGAACATCCAGAGATCTTAGCTCATGTTGAGGTGCTCTGGGTTGACTCAGGCTATGACGGTGACAAATTTGCTTGAGCTGTGTGGCTGATGATTCAATCTCGTGTTGAGGTGATGCATCGGACACAACCCACATTTGAGGTTTTACCCAAGCGTTGGGTGGTTGAGCGAAATGCGTGGATGGTTCAACCACTATCATCGTCTCAGCAAGGATTATGAACGCCTTGCCGGAAATGAGCGAAGCGGCTATTTATGCTGTGATGACTCGCATCATGTTGCGTCGTCTCGTTGTCTAAA
>DATNPT010000014.1:0-9670 GCA_036703075.1 Chroococcales cyanobacterium | reverse complement strand
AGACTAGCAGCTCTAACTTCTACAGAGTGCTAAACCCCCTGTTAACCTTAACTATGTCAAGTAGAGAAATTAAGACTGATTCAGTCAAGATTGCCAATAACTCTCTTGAGATTCAGGCTTACCTGGCAATGCCGGTAGCTGAAGAACCTCTCCCAGGAGTTGTGGTAGTGCAAGAAATTTTTGGCGTGAACGAGCATATCCGCGATGTCACCCGGCGCTTGGCCCAAGAGGGCTATGCCGCTATTGCACCTGCCCTTTACCAACGCCAAGCCCCTGACTTTGAGACAGGTTACACAGCCGAAGACATTAAAATTGGCAGGCAGTATAAAGACAAGACTATAGCGGGCGAACTCCTAAGCGACATCCAAGCCGCGATCGATTATTTAATAAATCAAACACCCACGAAAGCGGATGCCATTGGCTGCATTGGCTTTTGCTTCGGCGGTCATGTGGCCTATCTCGCCGCTACCTTACCAGCTGTTAAAGCCACGGCATCTTTCTATGGTGCCGGTATTACCACAATGACTCCGGGAGGCGGCGACCCTACAGTCACTCGCACACTAGAGATTAAAGGCACGCTCTACGCCTTCTTTGGCATGCAAGATGCTAGCATTCCTGCCGCACAGGTAGATGAGATTGAGCAGGCGCTAAACCAACACCACGTTCCACATCGCATCTTTCGTTATCCAGACGCCGAGCATGGATTCTTCTGCGACCGACGCGCTAGCTACAATCCAGCAGCGGCAGCAGATGCATGGAATCAGGTGAAGCAGCTATTTAATCAAGAGCTACAATAATGCATCCCAGTAAAAATAACCCATCCGTCTGGACAAGAGAGTAAAGAGTGAGAAGTCGAAAACGCGATTCCTTTCAAGGGAAAAGTTTCTAGTCTCTCATTTCTTGAAAAAGAGCAGCCGAACGTTCTCCTCTATTTGCTATGGGAGCGCTTGAGCCAAAAGCCTGCAACTCCTTAGAGCTGTTAGCATAGCGGTAGCAAGCCCAGCAAGCATCGGCGTCAACCGAGGTGAGGATTAAGAAGAAAACACTATGCAGTATTCTGCACAATCGCTTGCTCTTTTCGACTCGTGAAAGCAAAAACTACTTGTGACCTCAATCCCTGGATTTATCGCTAGGGTTTAAGGGCGATCGATCGTCCTTACAAACTCAAGACTACTGAATCAAGCTTTGGTTATCTTCCAGTTGGTTGAATTCCTATTTCTCCAAAGTGAGTACTAAGCGTCTTGAATCTCTGTCCCTCACCTACTCAATAAACCAGGGTAATTCAGTACTTTTTTGAAACGATCAATTGTTATGAACCCAGAATCAACTCCTTCTAAAACCAGCAATTCGTCCTTTTCGATGGATGATTTTGCCAAAGCCCTGGAAGAACACGACTATGAATTTAAAAGGGGACAGGTAGTACGCGGTAAGGTACACGCCTATGAGAGCGATGGTGCGTATGTTGATATCGGTGGCAAGTCTTTAGCTTACGTTCCCATGAATGAAATTTCTGTAAAAACTTCAGGGGTTTTATCAGAGATTCTGCCGTTAGGTGAAGAAATGGATTTCCTGATTATTCGGGAGCAAGATGCGGATGGTCAGGTCACGCTTTCTCGGCGTCAACTAGAAATCAAACGGGTTTGGGATGTCCTCACCGAGCACCAAGAAGACAGTCAATCAGTACAGGTGCGGGTCTCTGGCGTGAATAAAGGTGGGGTTACGGTAGAGATCCGAGGGTTACGAGGATTCATTCCCCGATCGCATTTGAGCGAACGCGGCAACTTAGATTCATTAATTGGTCAAACCCTGACAGCTAACATTCTAGAAGCCGATCGCGATCGCAACAGATTAGTGCTGTCCCAACGCGAAGCTAGTCGTTCCGCGGGCTTTGGTCAGCTAGAGTTGGGGCAGTTGGTGGAAGGCAAAGTGGTTTCCATCAAGCCATTTGGTGTATTTGTTGATTTTGAAGGACTCACTGGCTTGCTACACATTAAGCAAGTGAGTCAAAACTTCATCGAATCTCTCCCCGCCGTGTTTCAAATCGGTCAACCGATTAAGGCCATAATTGTGGACTTGGATGAAGGCCAGAGTCGAGTTTCTCTATCGACTCGGCTGTTAGAAAATTATCCGGGGGAAATGCTGGAGAATATGGCTGAAGTCATCAATAGCGCCGAGGCGCGTGCCGAGCGTGCTAAGCAAAAGATTGGGCAATAGATCTTGTGCATGTCGCTGCCGCCTACACTGAAAAGAAAACAAATCTCAAGTCTTGAAGAGGAAACGATTCTATGACTCAGGACAATGGCTCCATCCGCACTCTTACCATAGACATCGGCGGCAGTGGCGTCAAGGCAATGGTTTTAGATGAGGCGGGAAATCCTCTAACTGAACGTAACCGTGTAGAAACCCCGAAGCCGCCCAAGCCGAATGCCGTAATCGATGCGATCGCTCAATTAGCCGCAGGGCAAGGTGATTTTCATCGGGTATCCGTAGGGTTTCCGGGTGTGGTGCGCGGCGGTGTTACCTACACGGCAGTCAACCTCGATCCCGATTGGGTGGGGTTTGATTTTGCCAAAACGCTTTCTCAACGATTAGGGAAGCCAGTGCGCGTTGCGAATGATGCCGACGTACAGGGAATGGGAGCAATTACTGGTAAGGGTGTTGAACTCACAATCACTCTTGGCACCGGCTTTGGTTCCGCTTTGTTCGTAGATGGTAAATTAGTCCCCAATCTGGAAATGGGACATCATCCCTTTCGTAAAGGGGAAACGTATGAAGAGCAGTTGGGACGTGCCGCTCAAGACAAAACAGGTTTAAATAAATGGAACAATCGCTTAGCTAAAGCGATCGCAACCCTAGAGCATCTGTTCAATTACGACTTCCTTTACATTGGGGGCGGCGAAGCGAAAAAAATCACCATCGACCTGCCTGCCAATGTCACAATTGTGCCAAATGTAACAGGTTTGTTGGGCGGTATTGCCTTGTGGCGAGATTAACCAGGAACCCTTCGCTTTATTGCGGTCATACAACTTTCAGTTAAGCGATCGCTTCTTCTCTAGGACATGACAGAAGCATTGTTGTCCTTTCTATGTGTCACCTGTTACTAATCTTCTTAACAGGTGCTTTTTATATCCTTCCCCAGGTCAGTGTAGGAACAGGGAAAGTTATCTATGCTTCTCCTGAGCAAAGGTAAGACTACACGGTAACTCTGATATGGCTTTGGATATATTTACTCAACAACTACAAGACCTCCAAGGTCGTTTGCATAATCTTTATAAAACGGCAAACGCAGCTGGACAGGCACCAACGGATTTCTTTTTACCCACAGTATTTAAAGAACTCGGCATGTCTTCCGAAGAGCTGCAAGTAGCAGCAGAGGAACTGGGGCACCAGACAGAGGAAATCATAGCGCTACGGCAGCAGGTGGACGCGGAACGTCAGCGCTACAAAGACCTGTTTGAGTTTATCCTAGACGCTTACCTGGTGACGGATGTCAACGGAAAGATTCTGGAGGCGAACCGCGCTGCTGTGACCTTACTGGGTGTTGAACAGTCTCGCTTAGATGGCAAATTGCTAGTTACGTTCATTCCCGTCCACAAGCGTTCCGCGTTTCGTTCTAAACTCGCTCAGTTGTCTGGATTAAAGTGGATGGAAAATTGTAGCATTAGCCTGCAATCGCCTACGGGCGAGAGTTTCGATGCCACCGCCGCTATAGCTTCGGTTCGCGACTCATCGGGTAAGCTCGTCGGTTTCCGTTGGCTCTTACGCCCTGTCTCCGCTCAAAAGCGATCGCAATTGGTCCCCTCAGAGGATGAGTATACTACCGCCGTTGACCGCCAAAAGCATATTTACTGTAAGGGAGATATTATCCCTCTAGAACCGAAGACACTTTGGGTCGTGCGTCAAGGTTTAGTCAAGCTAAGTACGCTTAACGAACGGGGTGAAGAGGTGCTGGTGGGGTTGCTCAGTTCCTCCATGCCGTTTGGGTCTAGTTTAACTGACTTACCCACCTATCAAGCGATCGCGCTCTCGGACAAGGTTGAATTAATCAACGTGCCACTCTGTGAGTTCGATGCTTCCCCCCAGTTAGCTCAGTCTCTCTTACCTCAAATTAGTCAGCGTCTAAGGCAAACAGAATCCCTGTTAGCGATTTCTGGCAGGCGACATGTGCAAGATCGATTACACTACCTGTTGCTGTTTCTCAAAGAAAAATTTGGTCAAAAAGTAGCACAAGGCACTCGCTTGAGTATGCGTCTCACTCATCAAGAGCTTGCCGATGCTTGCTGCACTACCCGAGTGACCATTACCCGCTTGCTCGGTAGCTTACAAAAACAAGGGAAGATTGCCTTTGACTCCCAAAACCGCATTCTTTTTTCTGAGGACTGGTCAGAACAGTACCCTAATGCCAGCTAACTATTTGCTTGACTATCTTTGCTCGTTGTGAAGTGCCGACGCACTAGACTACCCGTAGTGCGTCGGCATTTGTTGATTTCTGCCGAACTGAGCTAAGGTAGCGCCAAGCAAGGCAAAAAAATCAATGTTTGAGAAGCTGTTAGCCAAGGTTGGTATTGGGACCGCCACAGTAGATACGCGTCTTTATGCCGATCTCCTCGCCCCTGGTGAGATACTTAACGGCGAAGTCAATATCACTGGCGGGAATGTCTCCCAAGAGATTGAGGATATCTACTTATACGTTGCGACTCAATACAAGCGGGAAATCGAGGATTCTACTGTTAGTGAAGAATGCACCTTAGTGCAATATCGCCTCTGTGAACATTTCAGCTTACAGCCCCAAGAACAGAGGAGTATTCCCTTTTCTATCCAACTTCCCTATGAAACGCCACTAACATGGGGAAATCAAGCTGTTTATCTGCGTACAGGTTTAGATAATTGCTCGGTCTATCGATTGTTCTGTCGTCGCGACAGTCACTTTGCGATCGCTACTTAGCACAGCAGAGCGTCATTCAAGGTACCAGCAGAGTTAAGCCTCTTGTAACGCGAACAAGAGAATTTAACCCCTAAAGAGAAATTCACGCAAAATTTATCCAAGTAGTGGGTTACCTGACTTTGCACTTGCTTTAATGGAATTACAGCAATCATAAAGGAATCAAAAGCGATCGCGTTGGCTTGGCAAAAGCTCTAGATGAGCAGAAGATTGAGAGGAATCTAGTCTGTTTCCTGCCAAATATAAAAGAATATTAGAAAGAACGTTACTACAAAATCGGGTGAGCGTGTTTCGGAACAAGATACAAAAACAACCAGCGCTAAAAGACGTAGTGAGAAACTCCATTACACCCGCGTGTATGCAGTTAGGGGTTGATGCAGCGTTGTAACGGCTATGCATAGACACAACCTCATTCAAACTGACAATGGTTTCTCCTGCACAATCTGCCGTTGGCAGTGGCGAAAGCTGCCAACTTGTCTGTGTCCTGGCGTTCCTCGCTTTGCTCGATGGGGTGAAGTACCGGAGTATATGAAGAGTGTCGGTCAGCTCTCTCAGGTTGGACTCAAGCCAAGAGATAAAAGCGACCCGGCAGGATGCCTGCAACCTAGAGGAGCGATGCATCCTACCTATTGGCTCTATGATGCCCGCCAAGCCATTCCGTTGCACGAGCGCACTCCGGTTTTTGCAGAAACCCGCAAGCTTCAAAAAGCGATCGCAGCAGAGGCAAAGCGCCTATGGGAACGGAAAGAAATTTACCTCACGACTCATCAAGGCGTCGTCGTTGAAGCTATCCCAGTGTTATGGGACAAATTTATTCGGTTTAAAGCAACGGCGCGGATTACGGGTCTATCTGGCGAGTTTAATGATGTTGATATCGAACTCAACAAAAGCTTGCCTACCCATATCGAAGCGGTGGAAGTCACCAAGCAATTTATCGATCGACTTCTCGATAGTGGAATTCCCGATAGTACGCCATACCGTAAGGGGCTTCACGCCTATCTGCGTGAATGGCGAGGATGTCTCATTCGCTTAGATGAATCAGGCGTCGGCTTCTACGTTCGGTTGCATTACGCCGACTATAAAGTCTCGACCACGGCTGCAGTGCCAGTCGAATTCTCTCCAGCTACACCTGAGATGTATGCTAGCTTACTCGCCAAGCCATCGCTCAATTATTGGTCGTGGTTGAGTAATCCTCAATCACGACAGGTTTGTCCTGAATTAACCGCACTGTTGACATTACCAGAACCCGAACCTACCGTTCGGCAAGTTCTTGAAGCATTGCCCGAAGGCATAGACCCGTTCTTGATGCTAGAAAAAAGGGTTAATTCTTCAAACCGTGATTCTGCCCCCTCCTCAATTAAAAGCGGAAGATTTGCGAGGCACGATAATAAACACGCACTTCGGCAAGCTTTTATCAAGTGGCATCATTCTGTCCTATCTCAGTTGGGTATCGACACTCTCAAGAGTATTTATCAAGTGGTCTACGGTGCCTCCTGGAATTTAATTCAGGAAATCCTGACACCTGTCACCGGAGAATGGTGGGAAGTCTTAGGTGTAAAACCAGATGCCTCTAAAATTGAGGTCAAAAAAGCGTACCGGCGATTGGCAGCAATGTTCCATCCCGATGTCAATAAGAGCGTGGGAGCGCACGAACGAGCTGTAGCCATTAACCGAGCTTATGAAAAGTACCAGGAACAGTTAAATTTGATGCACTGTACTTATAAAGGATAGGGCAGATGTTAGATGTTTCGTTGCTGTCTGTTGACTCATGTAGGGGCATCAAACGTCTTGCCCCTACAATTTAAGAACTATCTACCAAGTTCTTCTACCAATTTTAAGTGAAGCTGCATAGAATCCTTCCTTGTCTGGTAAGTACTTCAATCTACTCATTATGTGCAACTTCATGGGGAATTGGTATTAGGAGTTAAATGCTTACTTCTTACCACGCTCTGGATTGAACGGTTCACCCTCAAAAGGATGGATTCCAACGGCGGGATAAGAATCATGATTAGGACTGAACACTTCTATTGCAGCTTCAACAATATACCCAAGTGTCGATTCTAGCTGTTTGGTGAAAAACATCTTTTTCATCCTATTGAATTATGTGTTTGTTACTCTAGAATTGCCCTGTGTCAGTCCTGTTTCAAACTTATGAAAATTCTGTGTCGATAAAAAACTTAGTAGTTCGGTTAGTGAAAACTTCTAATTATATTTAGAATGGCCTAATATAAGGTAGCAAATTGAAGTATTTATACTTAAAGCATAAACTTTAAATGTGTATTTAGGCACAAATTCTACAGCGGTTGACTAAAAATTCGATACAAAGAGAAACGGCTCATGGGTCATGGGTAGAGGTGTTTCAAAGCGATCGCTCATGACCAGGATGTTAAGGATTTGTTGCCGTCATGTTGCGAAATGCTACAACGTTCGCGCTGTTAATGCGATCGCTCACGTCATGCTAACGACCTGTGCAAGCTGGGCAACAGGTATCATGCTTCCAATGGCGGCGAGTGCGTATGACACCGAATCCGAGCTGACCAAAAAAGGTAAAAGCTCCAGAGCAGAGGATTATTACTGGTACGTAGTCGTTTGAGCTAATCTGTCCTCACCTTGATCGCGACAGCTATACCTACTGTAGAACCAACTCAACGATCGCTTCCGGCATTTCCCCCTCCGCCTCTCGTGCTGCTGGTAAGAGGGTATCCGGTAATAGGCAGTTTGTTGCAAATTATTAAGCCTAGTGGTTGTTCACAACTTCTTCACAATCTTGCTCTATTCTAAAAGCTGAACAGAATTGTTATCTGTTCGTAGCGTATTTCAAAACCCCTTTAAAAACCGCGGGTCAGCACTTTTATTAAAACTGCTTTAAGATACTGCTGACCGGCATATAAAAATTTAACCCAGACCAATTTGGTCTGGGTTAACTATTTGCACCTGCTCTTTAACTGAGAATTTGCTCAATCATGCGGTTAGCCTGCGACCCGTAGCCACCACCAAAAAGATTAAAATGATTGAGAATGTGGTAAAGGTTATACAGGGTTTTGCGCTGCTTGTAACCGTCATCCAAAGGCCATACCTGGTTGTATCCGCGATAAAAAGCAGCAGGGAAGCCGCCGAAGAGTTCTGTCATGGCAAGATCGGCTTCGCGATCGCCAACATAGGTTGCTGGATCTAAAATCACAGGTTCTCCCGACGTGGTAATTGCCGCATTTCCTCCCCACAAATCGCCATGTACTAAAGAAGGTTGAGGTTGATGGTTCAGCAGCGTTTCAACGACGGCAAGTAACTTGTCTTGGTGAGGAAAATGACCGCCCCGACGCCTTGCCAGTTGGAATTGATAGCCCAGTCGGTGTTCGGCAAAGAACGTTGCCCAGTTTGATGTCCAAGTATTAATTTGTGGCGTTGAACCAATCGTATTATTACAGTTCCAGCCAAACACTTTTGATGTAGAAAGTCCGGGAGGGTTAGCTTGGTGCATGGCTGCTAATCTGCGTCCCATTTCTTCCCAGGCTTGAGTGCTGCCACTCCCTCCAAACTCCAGCCACTCCATCGCGATGTAAGCCGAATCCCCTGCCATCCCCCAGCAAATCGGTTTTGGCACCCGAATAGTTTGGGTTTCGAGCATTTGCTTTAAACCCAGTGCCTCTGCCTCAAACATCTCAACTTGAGAGGCTTGGTTGAGCTTGACAAAATAAGTGCCAGTAGTACTGCTAACCGCATAACCCTGATTGATACAGCCGCCGCCAATAGAACGACGGTTACTAATCTCAAATGTCTCGCCCGTAGCTTGGCTAATTTGAGCAGCAATTTGTGTCCACATCTTGGAATTTTAGATTTTAGATTTTGGATGGTTGGGGCAGATGTTAACGCTTCGACTGATTTTGTAGTCGAAACCCATCAACTGCCCCTATCCTATAAGCCAATCTCAAATCTTAGGCTGGCTTGATTGTTACGATACCGTAAGCCTCTGGCGAGAGATACTGTTGCGCGGCTATTTGGAGGTCAATGGCTTCTAGTGCTTGAATGCGAGCGGGGTAGTTTAGCGCAGGAGCTAAGTCTCCAAGTTGGGACTGATAGTAGCCATACAAACTAGTGCGATCGCTCGGTTTTTCATTACCAAAAATAAACCGATTCGCCACTTGGGTGCGGATACGAGCAATTTCAGAATCTGCAACTAATTCAGTTTGAAACGTGCGGATATGTTGCGCGATCGCTTCTTCTACCTCAGCTAAATTCTCCTCTGGCAACTGGGCGGAAATATAAAATATACCCTGAAGTCGCTGCGTCATATTGCTCACCCCAATATGGGTAACGAGTTGCCGCTCTTCTCGCAAATCCCTAACCAACCGCGACATCCGACCCTGTCCTAGAATAACGGCTAAGACATCCAGTGCATAGGTTTGATCAATCTGCGTCATCCCTGGTACCCGCCAAACCATCACCAGACGTGCCTGCTGTAAGCTTTCATCCACGTACTCCTGGCGGACAATCTTCTGAAACGCTGGTTCGGGTGGGTGGGACTTTAAAGGTTGGATACCCCCGTTGAGCAAGGAGGAGTTGAGGTCATCGGAGGTTGAATTGTATGGATGTGATTCACTTTGGACGCGATCGAATCCATCTGCAACAATCCCAATCAACTCCTCAACAGGCAGATTACCGACAGCTACAGCGGTGATTGAGCGGGGCTGATACCATCTAGTGTGAAAGTCACGCATTTGCTGAGGTGTT
>DATNPT010000646.1:0-3610 GCA_036703075.1 Chroococcales cyanobacterium | reverse complement strand
AGACCGTCGTGGCTTTTTTGTTCAACCCGCGTTGTTTGAAGCCTTTGGTCTGACGATTTTGGAATCGATGATTACGGGTTTGCCGACCCTAGCTACGCAGTTTGGTGGTCCGTTAGAGATTATTCAGGATAAGGTCAACGGGTTTTTAATCAATCCCACCGACCACGAAGGCACAGCCCAGAAAATTCTAGACTTTGTCTCGAAGTGCGACCAAAATCCTAATTATTGGGAAGAAATTTCTACTAAAGGGATGGAGCGAGTTTACACTACCTATACCTGGAAAATCCACACAACACGACTGCTATCCTTGGCGCGGATTTACGGCTTCTGGAACTATACCTCTAAAGAGAACCGGGAAGATATGCTGCGTTACATTGAGGCATTGTTCTATCTGATTTATCGACCACGGGCGAAGCAAATTTTAGAGGAACACATGCGCCGATAAGTTGCGTAATCCACTCTCACCAGCAGGGAGTTTGATGATGCCGTTGGTGAATTGATGTAAGCTCATCCCCCGACTTTCTAGCTGGGGGATTCTTACTCCAAAAGTGAACAGCGATCGGCTGGTAACTGGTCACTGTTCACGCTCACCCTATTAACGAAAGTGAAAGTCTGATTCTGAAAAAATTCCTTCGGGTTCGGGCTTAAAAATATAGTCAGGGTCAAAGACTAAAAACTGAGGATTGCGAATGATGGAGAATCCTAAATCCATGACTACATCTGTCGTAAAAGTTGCCATGACTAGCTCAATTAATTTCTTAGACCTGATCGTCGGTTCTTTTACAAAGAAATCACGCTTTGAGAAAAAGTCTTTTCTAATAGGCGGAACGATTATTCCATTAATTCTGTGGGCATTCTGAATGGGTCTAATATACAATTTAATGAAGTTTTCTTGATGTTTCTGGAGTTGATACAATCTTTCGTGTTGTAGCCAACTCATTTTAAATATTAATTTCAGTACCTCAAAACCGAGAATATAATTTAAAACATTACTATGTTCCTCTGAACTCAGAACTAAGCGAAAGACCAATTTAAAGTAGAGTTCCGATCGCTTGCGTAGATATTGAGCTGAATGGATATAGAATTGTTTGATATAGCTCCGAAACACTAAGTCATTTAGCTCGGTTTCAATCGCAAAATATTTTAAATATTTCTTGACTCTATATTCTGTGTCAGTGTCTTGAATCTTCCTTGAAACTAAACCGTCAGCCGTGTAATTATCTAAAAACTCAGCTTGTACCTCTGGAGTCGCTACACAAATAAGATGACACAATAACAAAAGATGGCGGCGTTGCTCCCAAGGTAAACTTTCAGCCCATTGTTTTGTTTCTGGAGGCAGTTCTTCAAAAAGAATTTCTGAGCTACTTTGGTCAAAGATTAGCTCTCCTCCATAGTGGTGGACAGTCATAATCATAACTGAAGGAGTTATACAAAAGTTAACAAAAATAGGTTGAAGATAGCTCCCACAACTTACCATCCATGGGGAAGGTTTCGTCTAAACTTTTTAGGTATATTTCGATTTACACGTCTCTACACTCAGGAGTATGTCTTCAAAGCTTGACGACTGACATCCTGTTCTCCGTTCCAACCTTAACAATGTGTCAAGCTTAAAGCACGCAACTGCCAACGAATTGCCCAACAGCCGTAGCCCATGTAACAGTTTGTGGCTGGTTGGTCGGGGTTTTGGTTCCTGCCCTATATCTTTCTTGTTGTTACTGCTACGGAGAACAAAAAAACTACGACGATATCCCGACTTTGGCTTTATTATCGCTAGCTATGACACTGTACTCATTTTGTTTTAAGAATTGTTCATAAAAAACACTTTCTTAGCCCCCTAAATTACCTGGAGAACTGGCATAAAAGGTGACGTAGAGGGCTGGTGGTTGAAGTTAACCAGAAGCGATCGCTCGTGGCAGTGAGGGTAAAGACAATGAAAAGGACTTTGCGTTTGTCATCTATCCCAAGTTGTACTTACTCCAAGGTGTGAATTTGAATCTAAGGTGGCTGGGCTTTTCCTGAGTTCCGACTCGATCGAGGATTAGTTAGCTTGAAGAGAGGCCCACATCCTGATACAGATTTCAGTAGTTATTATTTTTCAGTATTCTTTGACTCCAGCATGACCCTTGCTCAACTACGTTTCCCTCGTCTCCGGCAACCATTCCTCTGGTTTGCCTTGTTGCTGATTTGCTGTGTTCTGACGTTATTGTTAAACCTTCGTAATCCGGCTGTTGGTTCAGATCGTACAGAAATTCTCTGGGACAACTGGGGGGTGCCGCATATCTATGGCAAAGACGCTGAAGGACTATTTCGGGCATTTGGTTGGGCGCAGATGCAAAGTCATGGCGACTTAATTTTGCGGCTGTATGGACAAGCACGGGGACGGGCGGCTGAGTATTTGGGTGAGACATACCTACAATCAGATCGGTATGTCAGAACAATGGGCATTCCGTCTCGGGCGCAGGAATGGTATAAGGCACAAAATCCGGCGGTGCGCGGTTATCTAGATGCGTTTGCGGCTGGCATCAATGCTTATGCCAAAGAACATGCTGACTTAATTAGTGATGAGGTCGAGCAGGTGCTGCCGGTGAATGGGGTGGATGTACTCGCTCACATTCAGCGGGTTATGCTTTTCAACTTTGTAGTTGACCCTGAGAGTGTGGCGAATATCAGTTCTCGTCGCAGTTCCGTTGGCTCGAATGCTTGGGCAATCGCACCGTCGAAATCAGCCAGTGGTAAAGCCATGCTCTTGGCTAATCCGCACCTACCTTGGACGGATTTGTATCTGTGGTACGAAGCGCAACTAACGGCACCAGAGATGGATGCTTACGGGGTGGCCTTGGTGGGAATGCCCATGCTGGCGATCGCATTTAACAATAACCTAGGTTGGACGTTTACCGTCAATACTCATGATGGCTGGGATGCTTATGCCCTCACGCTAGCTAATGGAGGCTACCAATGGGATGGCAATGTTCGTCCGTTTGAAACCGAAAAACAAACGCTGAAAGTAAAACAAGCCAATGGTACTCTTCGCGAGGAACAATTAGTTGTACAGCGATCGCTTCACGGGCCAATTATCGCTCAAAAAGACGGAAAAGCGATCGCTCTGCGCGTAGTTGGATTAGACCAACCCAATATTCTGGGACAGTTCTGGGACATGGCACGGGCAACTCAGTTAAGCGAATTTGAATCCGCCTTGCAGCGCTTGCAGTTGCCGATGTTCAATATCCTATATAGCGATCGCGACGGACACATCCTGTACTTGTTCAACGGCCAGGTACCGATACACCCCAAAGGCGATTGGAACTATTGGCAAGGCATTGTTCCCGGTGACACCTCAGCCACTCTCTGGACGCAAACTCATTCTTATAGTGACTTGCCTCGCATCCTCGATCCAGCAAGCGGTTGGTTGCAAAATTGCAACGATCCACCCTGGACGGCAACATTTCCCCAAGCCCTCAATCCCAACAACTATCCATCTGATATGGCACCGCGATTTATGGATTTGCGGGCGCAGCGCTCTGTCAAAATGCTGATGGCAGACAAAAAAATTAGCTATGACCAGATGATTGCCGACAAATTCTCCTCTCGCATGGAGTTAGCCGATCGAATT
>DATNPT010000422.1:0-9026 GCA_036703075.1 Chroococcales cyanobacterium | reverse complement strand
AAGGTCTTTTCTACCCCTGAAGGAGCAACCTCGGAGGTTTTGACCAGAGAAGTTAAGAGGTATGTGCTGTTGCGAAGGACTGAGGTGCATCTCTCTTCTGTGAAGATTTGCGTATACCTGTTGACTAATTCGCGCTGTTGGTTAGCTCACCAGGTATTTTTGCAAGATTTCAGGATGCACCATGAGCTGGAGCATTGTTGGTACAGTCATAGCACACAAGCTTCAAGAGGAAAAAAACCAGCGAAGCGCTCAAAGCTTGTTGCCACTTCTACTTTATGATGCGATCGCATCCCACCTCTCAACGCCACAACCCCTTAATTTCCCGCCAAAGCTGCGACTGCCCTGCTGCCTTAGAACGAGGATTAGTCAAAATACCCTGGCTGGGACTCAACAAAAACGCCAGCATAAAGAAACCAAAGGCAACTAACACGATCGCAGGGCCAGAAGGCAGATTATAAAAGTAACTCAGGTACATTCCGCTGATGCTAGCGATAACACCAATTGCCGAAGCCAAAATCATCATCTGGTGCAACCGACTGACCAACAAATAAGCCGTTGCTCCCGGAGTAATTAACATCGCTAAAACCAGGATGACACCAACGGCTTTGAGGCTAGCAACAATCGTCAAAGCAATCAAAATCATCAGACCAAAATTCAGCAAATTGGTCGGTAGTCCAGATGCTTGTGCGCCGACTGGGTCAAACGTGAAAAACATCAATTCTTTGTACAGCACCACGACAATCGCTAAAACAATCGCCGTAATAATAGCTGTATTAATCACCTCTTCACGAGTAACGATGAGAATATTGCCGAATAGGAAGTGATTGAGGTCGATTTTGTTATCTTTTTGAACAATAGTAATTAACGTAACGCCGAGGGCGAAAAAGGCAGAAAAGACAATACCCATTGCCGCATCTTCTTTAATCTGCGATCGCGTCCTGATCCAGGTAATCACGATCGTACTCGCCACGCCCGCAATAAACGCCCCCACAAAAATATCAGCACCGATAATAAACGCGATCGCAAGTCCCGGTAACACTGAGTGACTAATGGCATCTCCCAGCAAGGCAAGCCGCTGCACCATCAAGTAGCTACCCACCGAAGCGCAAACAATACCAACCAAAACAGCGACAATTAGCGATCGCTGCATAAATCCGTATTGCAACGGCTCAATTAAAGCTTCCAGCATAAAAACTTAAAAACCTGTTCTACTGATTGCTTACACCTGCTGCCCTCAGACTAAAGTCTGGGGCTACATAAACTAAGTCCGCCTGCGCGGACTAAGGCAACTGAAACCCGCACAGGCGGGTTTTGTCTGTGTAGCAGCGATTTCCAATCGCCCAGGGATGTTTTTACGCCGCCTCTGAGAAGAATACAACCTGTCCACCATAAGCCCGTTGCAAGTTCTCTGTACTCAGCACCTCTTGGCGGGAACCACTAGCAATTAACTCGCGATTCAACAAAATTAAGTTATCAAAATTAGTAATTGCTTGCCCTAAATCGTGGTTAACAACCACTAAGGTTCTACCAGCTTCAGCTAGTTCGTGGAAGATATCAAAAATTACAGCTTCAGTCTTTTTGTCAATCCCCACCAACGGCTCATCAAAGCAGAAAATCTCCGCTTCTTCCGTTAACGCCCGTGCCAAAAAGACTCGCTGCTGCTGTCCTCCCGATAGTTGACCAATCGGGCGATCGCGAAAATCGCTCATCCCCACCCGTTCCAACGATTCTGCCGCTAGACGCCGCGATACCGTGGAAAAACGGCGGAACCAACCCGTTTTCCGCACCCGTCCCATCATCACCACATCCCAGACGGTTGCGGGGTACGTCCAGTCAATTTGCGATCGCTGCGGCACATAAGCCACCTTTTCCAACTGCTCCATCAAGGGTTTCCCCTGATACATCGCTACGCCGCTCGTCGTAGGAACTAACCCCAACATTGCCTTAATCAGAGTACTCTTGCCAGCACCGTTGGGTCCAATAATCCCCGTCAGCCGTCCTGGTTGGATTTCGCAACTGATATCCTTAAGTGCTTCTACCATGCGGTACTGCACGCCTAGGTGCTGAATCGTAACCATCTCTCGCTGTGACATCGAGTTCTCTCTCCATCGAGCATCGCTATGTATCGAATTGGCGTAACGGATTGTTGCAGTCGTCATGGTGAAGCATTCCTGGGAGCAAAAAATGAAAGGATTGTGAAAATATCGTAACGTAAAAAATGAAAAGAATATGAAAATAAATTTATCAGCGTGATGAAAGCGATCCCTCAGCCGCAAGGCAGAACGTATCAGTGGTTGGCAGCAGTAATGGTTATCCTGGGTCTGTGGATGACTGGGTGCGATGCAACAGGTACCAAGCGAACGGGTGCGGCGAACTCAGGCAAGCCCAAAGTCGTTTCCACCAGCACGATGATTACAGACTGGACAGAGGAAGTCGGGGGGAATGAGATTCAACTCAAGGGCATTCTGAAACCGGGCGCTGACCCCCATGTTTATGAACCCATACCCGCTGATAGTCAAGCCTTAGAAGAGGCTGATTTGATTCTGTACAATGGCTACAACCTAGAGCCAGGTCTGATTAAACTCATGAACTCGGCGGGAGCTAATGCCAAGAAGTTCGCCGTTGGGGAAGTGGTCAAGCCGTTAGATTTTAACTATAAAGGCAGGCAAGAACCTGACCCTCATGTTTGGGGGAATGCCAAAAATGCGATCGCTATGGTTAATGCAATTCGCGATCGCTTAATTGAACTGTCGCCCGAAGACAAAGAGAAATTTACAGCCAATGCCGCTCGACTGACGGAGGAATTAAAACAGGTCGATATCTGGATTACTCAGCAGATTCAAACCATTCCAGTCGAGCGGCGCAGGCTAGTTACCACCCATGATGCCTTTCAATACTACGCTCGCGCCTACGGGCTAGAAGTGACTGGTACTCTCATTGGCATTAGTACTGAGGAGCAACCCAGCGCTCAGACAGTGAAAACCTTGGCAGATTCCATCAGAAAGACTCAGGTTCCAACTATTTTTGCAGAAACGACGATCAATCCAGCTTTAATTCAAACTGTAGCTACCGAAGCAGGGGTACAACTCGCACCACGACACCTGTATTCGGACTCCATTGGCGCACCCGGAAGCGAGGGAGATACGTATATCAAGATGTTGGTAGCCAATACTCGCACAATTGTCGAAGCACTGGGAGGCAAATACACGAGCTTCGAGCCAACTGAAAAACCCAAAACGACTTCTCTGACTCCTGGCCCCTGACTCCTGACTGCTATTTCCAAGCCAGTTTCACCTTTATTCCTGGGCGAACCTAAATCAGCGATTTTTGAGAAAATTCTTTTAAGTTTTCTTAATATCTTAATATTTTGATAGAAGAAGGATTCGCTGGTAGACAAAGCGATGGATAAGGACTATCCAGATATAGATATTGCGCCGTTAATCGATCATGCACTGCTGCACCCGGCGGCAACACCAGAGCAAGTCGAAAAATGGTGCTATGAGGCAGATCGGTTTAGATTTGCGGCGGTTTGTGTGTGCCCAGTGTACGTGAGGCAAGCGGCTGAACTTCTTCACGGGAGAAAACCAAAAGTCTGTACAGTCATTGGTTTTCCCACAGGTGCAACTACGCCCGCCTCCAAGCTCTACGAAGCTCAAGAGGCAGTAGAAAACGGTGCGACAGAATTAGATGTCGTTATTCATATTGGTGGATTAAAAGCCGGAAAAACTGACGAACTTTATCGCGAAATTGCCCAAATTTGCGAGGAAACCGGTCAAACGGTCAAAGCAATTCTGGAAACTGCTCTTCTGACAGATGAAGAGAAACGCCTAGCTGCCCAACTATGTATGGAGGCTGGAGTGCAATTCCTGAAAACCAGCACGGGCTGGCAGGGAGGTGCTACAGTTGCAGACGTTCGTCTGTTAAGCCAGATCGCGCGAGGCAATATTGGTATCAAAGCATCCGGCGGTATACGCACAATCGAGCAAGCCTTAGATTTAGTCGTTGCGGGTGCGACGCGGCTCGGTACATCTCGCGGTCCTGAATTGTTACGACAGCGCGATACCCTGGAACGAGAGGAATCTCCTTGATTTTGGCTTAAACCATTGAGGCTGAGGCGAGAAGCAGTCGAGTTACCTAGAAGCTCGCCTCTGGTTTTGTCTTTAATCCAAAATCCAAAATCTAAAATCCAAAATCGATCATGAGTCGAACTTACAAAGCCACTGGAATCAATCTCAAAGCTATGCCGCTGGGCGAAGCAGACCGATTAGTCACGATTTTGACACGGGAATACGGTCTAATTCGGGTAGTGGCACCAGGGGCGCGCAAGCAGAACTCAAAACTATCGGGCAGGAGTAGCTTGTTTGTCGTCAACGAGCTGTTGCTGGCGAAAGGGCGATCGCTTGATAAAATTACCCAAGCCGAAACCCTGGAAACCTACCCAGGCTTGAGTAAAGATTTAAGTAAGCTGGCAGCAAGCCAGTATTTGGCAGAGTTAGTCCTGTGCCATGCCTTGAGCGAACACCCCCAAGAGGAACTTTACGCACTGCTAAACGAACATTTAAGGCGCTTGGAGGAATTACCCAGTACCACTGGCGAGTTGGGGGTGTCTTCTGTACTGGCGCACTTATCCCATGGCATCTTTCACCTGTTAGCGCTGGCAGGCATTGCTCCTCAGGTACAAGTTTGTTGTATCACTCAGCACTCCCTCAAGCCGGATTATAGTAATCCAGATTGGCGTGTGGGATTTAGTGTCGATGCTGGAGGGACAGTCAGTTTGACACCGAATGAGTCGGGTCAGTGGCGACCGATGCGTGCTGCCTCAGGGGGACAATCGGCTGAGGCGGTAGCGTTAGCATTAGCCAATCCTGGTGAACGCAGCTCGGCAAAACAGGACGATAACGCTCGACCAGAGGTAACGCGATCGCATTATTCAATCGGTTCTCAAGTGGATGCAAGCGATCGCAATACTAGCACCGACGAGGATGTCCAAACTTCCCCCCCGCCCCGCATCAACACGAAACTGAATGCGATGGAGTTGACCCTGCTCCAAACGCTAGGGGAAGCTGAATTACCCCAGCCCAATTCAGGACTACCGAACCAACAGGGGTGGTTATCTCCGCCTGAGTCTGTGCATCAGGCTTGGGTGAAACTGGAGAGAATTTTAAGAGAGTATGCTCAGTATCACTTTGGTCGATCGATTCGCTCAGCGACGTTGGTCGATGCTTTATCGACTTCTTATTTATGAAAATATATATCTATAAATTAATTTTTGAAGTTTAGTAAACAGCCGTGCCATCCACACCCGAAAATTGAGAATGCGATTATCTGAGTCCGATCGAATCACAAAATCTCCTCTTGAAGAAAAGTTTGACCCTATGGCGAAGCCAAGCTCCTATGGAGCCGAAGAGCGATCGCAGACCGAAGCCCCTGATTTTCCACCCAACGATAATGCCGAAATTGCTGACTCCTTAAGTTTGGGATTCGTGCCGGTTTTGAGGAACCGTGAATTTCTGACTCTATGGAGCGGTCAGGTCTTCTCTCAGCTGGCAGACAAGATTTATCTCGTGCTAATGATTGCCATCATTGCCAGTCGCTTTCAAGATGCTAATCAAAGCATCAGCGGCTGGGTATCGGCGTTGATGGTGGCTTTTACCATCCCGGCAGTGCTGTTTGGTTCAGTGGCGGGTGTATTTGTAGATCGATGGCCTAAAAAAACCGTCCTGGTGGCAACCAATCTCCTGCGAGGCTTCTTGGTTTTGGGGGTTCCCGTGTTATTGTGGGTGACTCACGGCTGGAAACCGCTCTACAACTTGCCGGTAGGGTTCTATATTTTGTTAGGAATTACGTTTTTGGTTTCCACGCTGACGCAGTTTTTTGCACCTGCCGAGCAGGCTGTAATTCCGCTGATCGTGAAGCCTCGTAACCTGCTCTCGGCTAACTCGCTTTACACAACAACGATGATGGCATCGTTGATTGTGGGTTTTGCCGTGGGCGATCCGCTGTTGGCACTCACCGATACTCTGGTACATCGTCTGGGCTTTGGCTGGGACTTTGGCAAGGAATTGGTCGTCGGAGGCTCTTATGCCATCGCTGGGCTACTGCTCGTGCTGTTAAATACGGGTGAAAGCCAAGAAGCTCCAACAGGTGAGACACCTCACGTCTTTGCCGACATCTGGGATGGTCTGCGTTATGTTAAACACCACCGACGTATCCGCAATGCGCTGATTCAACTTGTGATTCTGTTTTCTATCTTTGCGGCGTTGTCCGTTCTCGCGGTTCGTTTGGCAGAAACTCTCCCTGGTATGAAAACCTCACAGTTTGGATTTTTGCTAGCTGCGGGGGGCGTGGGGCTAGCGTGTGGTGCGGCAGTTTTAGGTCACTGGGGTCAGCACTTATCGCATGCTCGCTTAGGTCTGTATGGTTCGATCGGGATGGCAGGCTCTCTGGCTGGTTTGTCAGTGTTCTCTCATCATCTGTGGCTGGCGTTATTGATGACAACCCTTTTAGGTGCATTTGGGGCACTGGTGGGTATCCCCATGCAGACGACAATCCAGGCTGAAACTCCTCAAGAAATGCGGGGAAAAGTCTTTGGTTTACAGAATAATGTCGTGAATATTGCCTTAAGCCTGCCTCTGGCCTTAGCTGGATTTGCAGAAACTATTTTGGGGTTACAGACGGTTTTGTTTAGTTTGGCTGCACTCGCGATCGCTGGAGGGGTCTTAAACTGGTATATTTCCCGTACATGACTATCTAATGTCAACCCCACCTGACAAATCGAGACTCGATACCCAAACTTGAATGCATATCGCTTGGCTCGGAAAAAAATCACCCTTTTGTGGCAACGTTACTTACGGTCGGGAAGTTACTAATGCCCTGCTCGACCGGGGCTACGACGTCAGTTTCCTTCACTTTGCCCAGGAAGAAGCTGAGGAGCAAACCTGGCCGGGTTGCCAGGAAGTGTCCCTTCCGTTTCTGTACAAATCTCAGGTCTACACCATCCCGTCGCTGAAAGCTACCAAGGTCTTAAAGCGATCGCTCCAGCAACTGAAACCTGACTTAGTCCATGCGTCCCTAACGTTGTCGCCTTTAGATTTCTTGTTACCAGAAATCTGCGAGGAACTCAATGTCCCTCTCGTCGCAACCTTCCATCCTCCATTTGATGGAAAGCGACGAAACCTCAAATCGGGAACGCAGCTATTTACCTATCAGATCTATGCGCCGTTTCTAGCACGCTACGATCGGGTAATCGTCTTTTCTCAGTTGCAGCGTAATGTCCTAGCGCGTCTAGGCGTACCTCCCGAAAAGCTAGCTGTCATTCCCAATGGAGTGGATATTCAAAAATTCTCTCCCGGTCATTCCAATTTCAAGCTAGAGGTCAATGCCAAACGCTTGTTCCTTTACCAGGGGCGAGTTGCAGCAGAAAAAAATGTCGAGGCGTTACTCCGCGCTTGGAGACAGTCGAACCTCGGTGAATCCAGTAAGCTCGTCATTGTTGGTAATGGACATTTATCAGCTTCTTTAATGCCATTCTATGGAGAAGAGTACGGCATTATTTGGCAGGGATTCGTTGCAGAGGAGCAGCGACGGATTGATATTCTCAGAGCTGCTGACGTGTTTATTTTGCCCTCTCTCTTAGAAGGACTGTCCTTATCATTACTAGAAGCCATGTCCTGCGGAGTCGCTTGTGTGGCAACGGACGCGGGGGCTGATGGAGAAGTCTTGGAGAATGGTGCTGGCGTGGTACTCAATACCCATTGGGTGACCTCCCAACTGCGTACTCTCTTACCTCAGTTGCGCGACCACCCAGAATGGACAGCACTGCTGGGTCAAAAAGCCAGGGCAAGGGTTCTAGAACGCTACACTCTAAGCTGTAACATCACCCAGATTGAGAAACTCTATGCTGATATGTTGCAGTTACGGCGAAGACCCTTGAGTCGGCGTGCTTAGAAGGTCAGTGACCCCTCTGCCACCGCATTGATTCAAGCCTAACTCGATTTGGACAAAGATGTGTTCTCAACGCAATCTTGCGCGTGCGACAAGCTGAGCGACTCCCTACCTAAAGAATCCCCTTGCCTTGCGGCAGGGGAGTATCAAGAGAGGAAACTTGCTGAGGCAAGAAGGTTAGATTACGCTAGACTTCTCTACTGTTGGTTCAACACCTTGGGCGGTCTTCCCATTCTTTTGATGGGTTTGACCATTACCATTGCGAGGCTGAATCACGCCATAACCGCCATGGTTTCGTTCGTAGATAACGTTAATTTCGCCCGTTTTGGCATTGCGGAACATGTAGAAGTCGTGATCCACGAGCTGTAGTTGTTCCAATGCTTCTTCCAGCGTCATGGCTGGCATGGCGAAATACTTCATCCGCACGACCTCGCTAGGTAGTTCAGGAGTGCGATCGCCAATCAAATTATCGACCACCGGAGCTTCATTGACCACTACACCCGTCTTGGGCAGAGCATGAGTTTTCTTGTGTTGCTGCTTCTCCTTGTATTTACGCAGTTTGCGCTGAATTTTATCAGCGACCAAATCAATGCTGGCGTACAAGTCTTCGCTGCCCTCTTGGGCTCGAATAACGGTACCGTTAGCATAAATCGTCACTTCAGCAGTCTGCTTAGAATTTATCCGGGGATTGCGAGCTACTGATAAATGTACATCCACCTCAGTCGTAATGGTCTGAAAGTGATTAACCGCCTTTTCAATTTTTTGATGCACATACTCACGGATCGCATCGGTGATTTCGATGTTCTTGCCCTGGATCACAAGCTTCATACTGAACTACTCCATACTTGTGCTGTTTAACTCTTAGGCAGCTTGGCATAGGGTGCTGCTCTTGGAGGATACTTTCACGGTAGCACTTTGTATTCTAGAGAACAGAGGCCTTTGACTTCTCTTCAGAATCCTTTGCATTCTTTGACATTCATGATTCGTCACTCGTTGCGCGTTAAAAATATCTAGACAAAACCAAACAAATGTGCATTCAAAAATTTATAAATTCGCTTTAGTCTTGGTCAGCAGGAATGCTA
>DATNPT010000643.1:0-13210 GCA_036703075.1 Chroococcales cyanobacterium | reverse complement strand
GGGCTAACGCTTCCAGGAGATTGATTTTCATGAGGGAGAGTGGACAAATCAAACCAGCCGCTAAAAGATTTAGTTTACGCTAGCTTCTGGCTGCCCTCATTTTTCTCTCATCACAATGAATTAGCCCTGCCCGCGCAAGGGTTGATTCATCGTTAAGTCAGTGCCATTCCCTTAACAAGGGGCAGAAGTAAGGAGGCTCTTATGCAGAAGGGAAGAAAGCTTTTGAACCTTTTTTAACTAGTTGGGTTATGTCTGCCGCGCTGCACTAGTCAGTAATAAATCCTAATTTAAGATTAATTTTTAGTGTAAAAGCTAAGAAATAAGCTAAATCTTAGCCATACCTGCAAAAATCCCAATCTAGTTAAAGCTTTCTCTAGTTTACAGCGAGAAAAGCAGCAGCTATAAGTTAGCCTATGGTTTTTGCAATCTAGACGACTGCGCGCAAAATTAGACTTTGGCAAAATTAACAAAGTCCAATTGAGACTATAACGTTAATCCAAAAGGTGCATCATGCTTTCAAAGAAGCAACCTCTACCTTGGGAATTTGACCCTTACGATCCATACTTTCCAATTACTTATGAAGGGGTAGGAATCGGCTTTTGTAAATCGGGATTTGCTCCCCAAATTGTTAGAGCGTTAAATGAGGATAGAAAGCTACGCCAAGCACTTCAGTTGGCTTGCTCTGACTTGATCGAACAGTCAGGAGGCGATCCAAATCGGGTGAATGAGTTGATAGAAAAATATTTGGAGAAAACCGAGCGTCCAAAGCATGGAACGGGTGCGATCGCTTGTTTGCTGCGCGATAGGCAAGAGGAACTCGACATGAGTGACAAAGACTTTACTCGCTTTTGCGATTCTTATAAGTTGTCTGCTGAAGCTCTGAAAGATATTTACGAGGGCAAAGAGATTAGCGATCGCCACTTAGGAGTACTAGCACGAATTCTTCGCAAATCAGTTGAAGAATTAACTGTTGTACGAGATGGTTTGCCTGAATCTGAACTGGATATAAGACGTTGGAAAATTAAAGAAGATGGAGGAGTCTCGCGAAAACGAAACCCAACTACTAAGCTTTTCTCATTACGTCACCCCCAAGCACGGGAAGGAAAAATCGCTGATGCGAATTCTGACTAGAGCACCTTTTCAGTAATCCTAGAACCATTGATTTTTCGTAGGGGTTCCTGCCCCCGTGCCTACCCCAAACTCTAGTAGGGGCAACGCATCGTTCTCAAGCTGTACTAAGGGCGAAAACGTCGGGACTCGTCCTTCGGTGAAGTTTCGCCAAGCGTGCCCTTATTCGGGTTTGGTTCAGCAGGAGTATGAGGTAATTTTCCATAAAAGGCAGGCTCATACCAGACTTGCCGATAGATCAGTTCTAACTCACTGCCAACCTCTGAAAAATAGTCGATCTGCTGCGTTTGCAGAGACACAAAAGCCCGATAAAACAACAGTGCCACAATAGCTACAACCATCCCGGATGCCGTTGTAATCAACGCTTCACCAATTCCAGCAGCAGCAGCCGTCGTGTCAGTTTGAACAGAACTGCCGATCTTTAAGTTGTTAAACGTAACAATTAGTCCCGTTACCGTACCCAATAACCCCAAAAGCGGAGCAACAGCAATAATAGTTTCCAGTAGTTTGTCACCCCTACGCATTTGGGCAAACTCCTTATCCCCGGAGGCTTCTAGTGCTAGACGAAACGTTTCAGGCGTGGGATCTTTGAGCTTGAGGGCTGCAAACAGAAAGCGACCCATTGGCTGTGTGCGAGCACGAGATGCGATCGCAGCTGCTTTTTTTAAATCGACTCGTGCCATTGCTAGAACATCATGGACAATACGGTCTTCCTGACTTAACAACTGGAACCAAAACCAGGCACGTTCAAACGCACAAGCCACAGTAGCAATGGAGAGGGCAAGAATCGGCCACATCACTGGGCCACCCTTAATCAGGAGATCGAAAAGTTTGTCCATACTTTTAGGAAAGAATGCCTAGTGCTTTCGACTAGTCACTACCAAGGTTTGTTTCATCGAACGGCTAGCTACTCAGAGGCATCAATTTTCGTCGGCGCTTCCTATCTAAGAACCAACGAGCGTTCGTTCAATTGTTTATCTATATTCAATAAACAACTGCGACCACTTATCGTAACTCACAGCAGTGCCGGAGTGTATCCAGGTGTTGGTGAAGCACTGGGAAAATTTGCACGTATGGATTACTGATAGACACTTGTACCCGAGTTCCTACTGGCAGTTGCGTGCTGAGCGTCGTGCGAGCGTGCAATTTTTTTCCGGAGGGAGTTTGTAAACAGTAGCGGTACTCGCGGCCTAGGAAGTGTCGGTCTAGAATGACAATCTCTGCTTCGTCATCCGACCTCAAAACGACATGCTCTTCGCGTACCATTAGCTCTCCGGTGTCAGGCGTTGTTAAATTTACTAACTGAGCCGAGTCTCTTGTCTCCTGCGGAACTTCAAACACCTCAAAAACACCCACTTCAGTTTCCCAGAGAGCGCCTCGCCGTCGAGCAGGTAGGAAGTTAGCCTGAGTGACAAATTCCGCGACAAAGCGAGAGGCGGGTTGAGTGTAAATTTCCTCCGGTGTGCCTAACTGTTCTAAGTGTCCGGCACACATAACCGCTACGCGATCGCAAATCGAAAGCGCTTCTTCTTGGTCGTGGGTGACAAAAATCGCCGAGGTTCCGGTTTCTTTGAGAATCGATCGCACGTCCTGCCGCAACCGCAAACGGACTTGGACATCCAGATTGCTCAAGGGTTCATCTAATAAAATCAGTTTGGGTCGCGGGGCCAAGGCACGAGCGAGAGCCACTCGTTGCTGTTGACCACCTGATAGTTCGTGAGGATAGCGTTTTTCCAATCCTGCTAGTCCGACTAAAGCGTGAAGCGAAGCTAGCGCCTCGCGCCTCGCGTCCTGGGTACGTTCCTTGACAGCGATGCCGCTCATCCGACCTCGGTTTTGTTTTAACCCAAAGGCGATATTTTCCTCCACATTCAGGTGAGGAAACAGCGCATAGTCTTGAAACACCATGCCCGTGTGTCGTTGTTCTGGAGGCACCCAACACCCCGCACCCGCAACCGGACGCCCTGCTAAGACCACAGTTCCCGCATCAGGTGACTCAAACCCTGCAACAATCCTTAAAAGTGTAGTTTTGCCGCAGCCAGAAGGACCGAGTAACCCTAGCACATCCCCCTCTTGTAGCGTCAGGGTAACGTTAGAAACTGCTGGAGTCGGGGAATGCTCAAACCGTTTGGTAATGCCCTCTAAATGTAGAATCGCCGGTCGTGTCATCTGAATTATGAATGCTCAATTGTGAATTATGAAAGGTAAACTGCCGGATTGTGAAAGCAAATCGGTAAACCAAGACAGAAGGCAGGAGACTCCAGGGCAGAAGCAAGCCCCACTTGTAGGCTTGCTTCTGCCCTAGAGCCTTTTCTGGTGAAGCCAGCCACTTTAACTGCGAGTTTTCCAGCAGTGTTCCAGCCAGGATACCAATTCACGACGCGGTACGGTTAGCTGTCTGACGACACTCCAGAGTTGAATGGCTGTAGCGGCATTATCAATTTGAACGGTCAACGGCTGGTTCGTCCCGCACTGACAAGGAATCGCTAACTCCTGTAAACGTCCATAGACTTGCCATCGGTCTGCGAAGGCAATTTCAACAATCTGATTGGCGGCTGGTCTGGAACTAGATGGCTTCATTTTTCTCCTAAGATGCGATAGTTTATCATTAGTCTTTTTAAAAATCCTCCCCATACTTTTGGGAGCTATTTCTTATCAGAACTGCTTTGTGTCGTCAAGCCTTCTAAATTTTGTCTCAATCAAATGACAACTCTTCTCAACTAATTTAACCTAATTCTCTACAGATATTCCTAACTAGCTAGAAAAACCATTAACTGAACTAACTGCTTTAAACAAAGCAGCCAAAGTTTTACAGATTTTTCTGAAAATGGTGTGCTAGACTAAGGCACTGGCAATAAAGCCTGCCTATTGACAATCGCCCTAATAGTTTTAGGAGAGTACGGCCATGGCAGAAACTCAGGGTATGTTGCGCGCTTTTGGGGAAGTCTATGATAATCCCATCCTGCTAGAGCATAGCGTTACTGCTCCCGTTTGTGAGGGGTTGAACATTGCTTTAGCGAGTTTTCAAGCGCTCTACCTGCAATATCAGAAGCATCACTTTGTCGTAGAAGGCAGTGAATTCTATCAACTGCATCAGTTCTTCAACGAAAGCTATGACCAAGTGCAGGAACACGCCCATGATGTTGGAGAGCGATTGGATGGACTTGGTGGTGTTCCGGCAGCGAGCTTCAGCACGCTAGCTCAGTTGTGTTGCTGGACGCCCGAACCCGATGGTGTCTTTCCTAGCCGTCAGATGGTGGAACATGACTTAGCAGCAGAGCAGGCAATAATTCAGCTGATTCGGCGTCAAGCAGGACAAGCGGAAAGTTTAGGCGATCGCGCTACTCGCTATCTCTACGAAAAAATTCTCCTGGAAACAGAGGAACGGGCTTACCATCTCGCTCACTTCCTGGCTCAGGATAGCTTAACCTTAGGTTTTGTCCAAGCAAACAGCAATTAGAACCACTCAAAGCTGGCAAGGGCTGAAAACTCGAACCCCCTTAGGGGAAGCGATGCTTAACTTAACCAATCCCGCTAACATCCGTCCTATAGAACGATAAGGGCGGATTTTTAGTATCTGACGCACAGGGAGTGAACCTCCCCTCAGTCAGACATTACCCAAAATGCTGTAAGCATTTGAGGGGTGCATCTACTGACAAGGGAGCATCTACCCCATGCTCCGGAAGAAGGAAAGCCCAGTCTCATCGTCATTGACTGGGCTTTTTTCTTTGTCATAGCGGCATCTAGGCAGCTTTTTCCTGAATTCTATTTGTAAACTAATGTAAAGAGACGAATAGCCGCTGTTGATGAAAGAAGAGATGAGCAAAACCAATCATCGCGACATGCGACGAGACTTTGCCAACCGTGACGAGCTAGTTGCTTACGTCCACGAACAGTTCTCGTCTGCTGTAGAGCGAGATAGCCATGTTAGCGCGATCGCAGGCGGCCGCAAAGCAGCAGAAGCCGTACTAAAAAAAATAGAGCCAGCTCAGTATGCAAAATCCCGTAACTTCTTAAACGGGAATGTCACGAGGCTCTCACCTTATATTCGTTATGGGGTTGTCAGTCTGGCCGAAGTGCGCGATTTTGCCCTCAAGAAAGTGCAAAATCCAGATGATGCCGAGAAGCTAGTTCAGGAACTCGGTTGGCGAGACTATTGGCAGCGACTGTATGCCAAAAAAGGTGACGGTATTTGGAAAGACCAGGAAGAGTATAAAACAGGTTACACGGCTAAAGTATATACGGCTGAGCTACCCACTGATGTAGCAGAGGGAACCACTGGGAGGGTTTGTATCGACAGCTTTAGTCGCCAGTTGCGAGAAACCGGCTATCTGCACAACCATCAAAGAATGTGGATGGCGGCATACCTAGTGCATTGGCGACACATTCGGTGGCAAGCAGGTGCTAAGTGGTTTTTGGCCCATCTTCTTGATGGCGATCCAGCTAGCAATAATCTCTCATGGCAGTGGGTTGCGAGTACATTTAGCCACAAGCCTTATTTCTTCAACCGAGAGAACCTAGAAAAATATACGGGTGGAGAATACTGCAACGTGTGTCCGCTCTATGGCAAGTGTGACTTTGAGGGCAGTTACGAACAGCTCGAACAAAAGCTGTTTCCAAACGCGGAGTCACTCGATCGCACTGGCGGAAGTAGAAGTTTTGAGCGTCCGAAGAAACGGCGACGGTAGATAGATATGAAAAAACCAATTATCTGGGTACATGGAGATTGTCTCAGCCCCAAAAATCCAGCCCTGCAAACCTATCCTGATGCCCCAGCAATTTGGGTTTGGGATGATGCGTTGCTGGAAGAGTGGCAGATTAGCCTCAAGCGGATTGTTTTTATCTATGAGTGCTTGCTAGAACTTCCGGTGACGATTCGGCGCGGCGATGTAGCACGGGAAGTCGTTGCTTTTGCCAAGGAACACGATGCAGATGGCGTAGCAACGGTGGAAAGTCCTAGCCCTCGGTTTGAGGCGATTTGCGATCGCATTGAAGAGACAGTGTCATTAGATATTGAAGTGTGGTCGCCAGAGCCATTTGTAAACTATGACGGCTACATTGACCTCAAGCGCTTCTCTCGCTACTGGCGTGTTGCACAGCAGTATGTTTTTGAACGATAGTTTGATACACCTAGAGAGATTAATAAATATAGCAGTCCTAAATGATTCATGAGAATCTTCCTCTCTTCTCTGTGCGCTCTGTGCCTGGAGTGGTTCGTTAAAAGAAAGCCAATCTCACAATTTATTTAGTATTGCTATACATCTTCTAGCTCATGAGAGCGCTCGCTAATTTAGCTTTTGAATCCATCAATCAGTGACTGAAAATACTAGCACTACTGAAAAGTTTTTAAGGGTTTACTCTAATGGATAATTGGCTGCTTCTGAAGCTGACCATTCCCACATTGAACCGGCATAATTTTTAACATTGGTAAAGCCTAGATCGGCTAGCACAGCTACAAAAAATGCTGAGCGGATGCCACCTGTACAATAAGCAGCAATAGGAGTATCGCGCTCAATCCTTAGTTGATTTAGCTTGGCAATAATCTGTTCGCTCTTAAGCAGATATCCATTGGCATCTTTCAAATCTTTGAAGTAAAAAGGCAATGCACCTGGAATATGCCCTCCTCGTCGTTCACCATAAGGGGTTGCTCCAGCAAATTCCTGAGGCGAACGGGTATCGATCGCAATAAAATTATGGGTTGCTGGTTTAGCTATTAAATTTGCCTTAAGTTCATCGCGCTGGATTGACCACAAATCGTTTCGCTGGACAACAAAGTCTCCAGTACTAGGTTGAGTCAGTTCCCAAGTAATCGGACAACCAGCTTGAATCAGTGCTTGATGACCTCCATCAACAAAAGCAGTTGATTGATGTCCGAGAGTGCGAAACATCCAAACAATTCGCCCCTCCTCACCAAAATTACATTTGTAAGCTGGATTGCCAACTACGATTACTGGTTTGGAGTTGCAAACGCCAAGCTGGCGAAGTCTTTGTTCCAGTAATTCTGAGTCTTCAAGCAATTTTCCTTTATGGGGCGCTTGCTGTTGCGAGAATTGTTGCCAACTGACGTGAACTGCACCTGGAACATGACCCATCAGCCACAGTACTCGATGGCGGGAATCAATAAGGGTTGCCCCTTGCTCAATCAGTTGCTTAGCTTGTGTAGCATTCACTACCCATCGCGTGCAGAGGATTTTTGGTGCCATCTCGATCAATATTTTTAGCCCAGCTAGGTATTTGCACAAAAACGACCTAAATGGGTAGTTCGCTTAAAGAAGTAGTAGACTTCTCCTGAAATAGTACAGCTACACTCGGTAGGTAATCAGGTAGTGGCGATGGTTAGCCGGACATTGAACAGGCAGCCTCTCTAACTAACCCACCCGGATTTTTAGGACTCAGCCAGAATATGTTATTGAAGTCCTCCATCAGAAGATGCATCAGGGGTACAGGCCAAGTCAGATTTTACAAGCGCAAAACTAATGGCAATCAACTATCCAATCATCGAAACTCAGATAAGACTGATCAGAGCTCTCCAGAAGGGCTATGTGGAAGCACTTGAAGCAGAAGACTGGCAAGCAGCAGATTACCGATGCAACCATCTAAATAAGTTGTGTGAAGGACTCTACTATCTCAGCCAACTGCTAGACAAGGACAACACTATTCCATCTCCTGTAAAAGCTGCCAGAAACACCAATCCGAATAACTGGGTCAGCAGTATTCGTTCGACTACCCCGGCTCGTGCCCTCAATCATTCCTTAGATAGTGGCGAGAATTCTATGTCATCATCGCTATCATCAGAGCCAACGCGCTATGAGTGGGGTAGTGGTTCTCAATCGGTCCAACCGCCACCAATTGATGAAGTGTGGCAGTAAGAGTATGAATTGCTAAACTCAATTAGCGCCAATCTATAGAAAAATATACAGAAACTTTACTGAGTTGTCTGATATAAATGCCTAGTTCGATTGCGCGATCGCACAATCTGGACTGGGCAACTTTAATTTAATTGATGATATCTGATATCGCCCACAAAACGTTGCATCAGAGCCAAAACGACTGGTCTAATTTCATGCCCCATATCAAATTCTTGATACTTTACTGCCACTCCTAAACTTCTTAGCGTATCCCTGGCACGTTGAGCCTCACTCAGTGGCACAATCGGGTCTTGTCTCCCATGCACAATTAAGACAGGTGGCAAGGAGACTCCAGTTGTTGGCTTTGGTTTTGCATGCAAATAGCCACTCAGAGATACTAAGCCAGCCAAAGGCAGAGTCAAGCCGACATCCAACGTCATCGCTCCACCTTGAGAAAATCCGCTCAAAATTGTGCGAGACAGAGGAATACCAGTAATCCCTTCCAACGATTCGAGCCAGTCCCTCAGCCGTTGCCTACTTTCCGTTAAACCCTTGAGGTTTGAACTGTTAAGGTCATACCACTGGCGTCCCCCAGGTTGACTGGAATGGGGAAATGGTGCGTTGGGAAATAACAGCTGGTAGTCAGGCAGGTTAAGCTTTGGTGCAAAGGATGCCAAGGCTTGAGAATTGCCACCAAAACCGTGTAAACACACAATCAATCCGGTAGGCGTTTGACCGCTTGCTGGTGGAACCGAGATGAACGCCAAAGAATCAGATTTCCCTTCCAATCCAGAATTTGTTGGCTCTTTGGTAGGATTAGAATTTCTCGTACAAGCTTTCAGGAATAGCGTTGTCGAAAGTGTTACAAATCCTTGCCACAGAAACTGACGCCGATCCGATCGCTTGATTTTCATAACGCATGCCCCTAGAATCCAACTCATTGCCTCGATCGTAATTCGAGCGCGGTAAATGATGACAGACACAATCGGGGTGCAGCATTTTGAGCGCGAAATAGGGGCTAAACTTTTAAATTTGATATGAAACGTTATTGGTTATTTTTTCTTGCGATCGCTACTAGCACCCTGATGTTTGATCTACAGGGATTTGCCGCTGTTTTCAATGCATCAAGACGATTGTCGGGCTTCTCCCCAGATAGCCGTCACTATATTTATCTGGAAAGTTCTCGCAACCCTGTTACAGAAGTCCCAACGGCAACCATCCAAATTATTGATGTTGCGAAAAATTCTTGCGTCAGTGATGGCTGCTTAGAAACTGAATACGATCGCTCATCCTCAAATCTCAGTAATCGAGCTGCTGAAGACGAGTTACTGGGAAAAACTTTACCTATTAGACGGGAATTAAAGCTGAATCAACTCAAAGTTGGCATACCTTTGCCCATTTCTGTTCGTTCCATTAGTCCTGCTAAAACTGAAACTGTTCAAGTCCGTTTACAGAACCAAAAACAACCTCTACAAATTAGTCTTCAGCAAAAGTATCGTTCCTCTGTTGCGCCAGGAGGTTCTGTAACGACAGAACAATCATCCATGCGTCTGTTAATTGATTACAATTACCGCAGGCTGACCCTTGGCGATCTGAGTAATTACCGCGATACCGTAAAAAAATACTCGATCAGAGAAGTACGCTTATCTCCAAATGGCCGTAATATTGTTGTTCTGATCGAGCAGACTCAAGCCACTTATGAGGGAGTGTTGCAAACTACTCTTGTGCAGAGCTTTCCTCTGGAAATTTCTAAACCCAGTTGAGCTGTTGAGTTAAGGCGATCGCTTTTTGTTAATGGCGCTCTTCAAGAGCGCCCCTACAAGACCAACTTGACAAAATTGGGATGCTTCCTTTTGTTAAAGGTGATATTGCAGCTTTGTCATCTGATTGTCGCTTTCCCGTCACATCTTGTTGCTAAGTTTTTTGTGAAGTAGACATCAGTCGGCTTCGGTATCCAAACAATGACACAAGCAATGCTCTCTCGGTCGAAGGCGAGAGGGCATTTTTCTCACTTCATGGGTAATGCATAAGTGGCATCAGCCCAAGAATAGCCAGTAAAGTTAGGGTTACATCTGTAAGCTCATCCCCCAACTATAGGGATTCTTACTTACATGGTAGAAGGAATAGTCTATTCCTTAAGTGAATTAATTATTAACTATTCCCGGCTATAGTTAGCGAGTTTACCCAGATGCAGGATGGCTCCTATCGTATTAACAGAAAAAGCTAAACCATCGTTAAATGAGTCTAAAAATCCTAAGATATTTCCCTTACGCTTGTTCTGAGCTGAGCTACTTGTCTTAGGGGAAGCACTAGCTTGATATATCTCACGAAGCCCTGTAGCTTCTCTAGTAGCACCAGAAGCCTCTACGTCCCACTGATAGGAACCCGGTGTTGGTGTCACGAATTGGAGTGCTGCAAAGCCTTCATCTGGTGACGAAGTGTATGGGCGCTCGATTGCCGTGCTGACTTCGGAATTTTCTGTGTTGTCTTGCGGATATTGGGGTTGTGTAAATGTGTAGAAAACCTGGCTACTTGGTTCAATCCGCTCTAGCTGTTGATTGGATAAACCTTGGGCATTGCTACAACAGTCAGTTTGACCCACTTCCTTGATCTCCACCATCCCTCTAAAATCCTGTGTCTGGCTAATCAATTCTTGATTATTGATTTCGCGATCGCCTGGAATCGACATCCCCAACAAATCGAGTTCAATATCGATAGGCAGTTTTAGCATCAGAGAGATAAGATGTTTACGTCCTTCTGGATGGCGCATTGGTTCGGGGAAAGTAGACATAAATTTTAATAAGTGCTACAGCTACTTAAAAAGTTGTACGAAAAAAGGTGATGGGCAGGAAACCCACCACCCTGGGGACGGGTGGTGAGAACACCTTTCATAACAAACAATTAACAACTAAGAATTAAGAACCAGCTGAGTGCTGCACCTCATTCGCTGGTAACTGCTGTTTGTTGTACCCATTGTGGGGGAGACACACAGGCTGTGTTGCTGAAACTTGCGATCGGAGCAAAATATCCGGCTCTAAGTAGATCGGTAATTTCTGTTCAATACAAGCGGGTGGATTCACAAATACGAGTGGATTCACTTCAATGGGTATATTCAATTTGATACCAACAGTGAATTCGCAGGCGTGATTACGGTAATTAGGGTCGAGTCCAGTAGTCATAAAATGCAATCCTTTCGTTCATGAGCAAATTGTTTGAATAGACTTCTTGGCTGAATGCTGAAGTGGATTCGTTTAAGCCGTCTATTCTCTCACTGTAGATAAAAAAGATTAGATATACAGCGTCATGCTAGGAAAGTAACTTTCCAATAATGGAAAGTTAATTACATGATTATGAATCTACCTAACTATTGCTTGGAGTTTAAAAAAATACTACTCTAATAAAGTTACTAAAGTCTTGTGCAAATTAGAACAGTTTTCTAGAGAATTGAAGTGCCGTTTGTAGGGGCGCACAGATGTGTTCCCTGACGCAGACTGTATTTTATAAAATTGCCAACTGCTGTAACTTGAATCATCCAAATTAAAAGAAGCCAAAGCTTAAGTTATCAACTTTGACTTCTCTTTAACTATTGACCGCTATCTTTTATTCAATTGATTGCCGTATATTCCTGCTGACGAGCAGGAAGAGTCTTATTTATAAACCCGGACAGGTATGGAGTTTTGACCAAGAATCGCGAGTAGTAACAGTCGGCGCTTGTGCTGTGAGTATGACCTTACCATGAGAGTCGTACACCCACCCCTGGGCTTCAACAAGTGGTGCAGATGTACGATTGTTAGGCATGTTGCTAGTAGGTGCGATAGAAGAAGCGCTGTCTAGCTCGCGGTACGTCGAAATGCTGGCATTCTGAACAGTCGGTATCTGATAAGTCTGGTAGGGTGAAACTGGAGGGTCATCTGGCGTTAATGGCAAGCCTCCGTTACCCGTGATGATGAATTTTCCTGCTCGTCGGTTACTTCGTCCAATACAGCTATTGGCAATTAGCTCAGAAGAATCGATTACGTTTGTAGGTAGAACAACTAAGCCTCGGTTAGGGTCGAACTCGGACGCGTTGAGCTGCACGGTGCCACTGAACTGAGAACCAAGATCAGAACTAGCTGTAATGTCACTTAATGGGGTCGGTTCGTTACGAAACTGGGTGCCGAAGATGCCAGAAGCATTGATGATGACTCCACCACCAAAGCTATTAATCGCATTGGCACTGATGTCACTATTTTCTTGGGGGATAGCGACTAGGTTATCTGTGTTGATTGTTATATTTCCGCCACTAGCAGTGCCGGTGGCATTGGTGGTGATACTACTGCCACGGCGCAATATTAAATTCCCAGAGCGCAAGTTGATATTCCCTTGCCCTGCTGTGGTTTCAGCGGTGAGTTTTCCTTGGTTGTCCAGCAGCAGTTCGCTAGCTGTAATCTCAAGGTTGCCTGCATTCCCCGATCCTTGATTGCTCACACTTACTACTGCTCCATCCCGGACACTCAACGTCCCCGTATTAATACTCAAGTTGCCAGCACTACCAGAACCTTCACTCGCAGCTAGCAAGGTGCTGGGAACAACCTGACTGTTGCGATCGATGCCAGTGCCAGCAACTGTCACAGAATCCGAGGCATTTATATCCAACGTTCCTGCCTGACCTGTACTACCGTTAAAAGCACCAACTGAGATGCTTGCACCATCTTGGACGACCAAGCGCTGCGTGTTGATTATTAAGTTCCCTCCCGCGCCTGTTGCTGCTATAAATCCCGCCGTTCTGGTCTCAGCCAAAAGGCTACTCGGTAAATTAATATCTAGCCTTGATCGGCCAATCGCTGCCACAGATTCAGAGGCATCTATTCTCAAACTCCCCCCATTGCCTGCACCAATGGTAGAAGTTGATATGCGCCCCCCATCGCGTAGAATCAAACTCCTGGTGGAAATCCGCACTGTTCCAGCATTTCCAGCATCATTGTTAAGACTGAGACTCCGAGTACCTAAGCCCGTGAAAAAACCACCACCTAGTAACTGCACAGATTCAGAGGCATCTACGGTTACATT
This sequence comes from Chroococcales cyanobacterium, assembly GCA_036703075.1. GTDB lineage: Bacteria > Cyanobacteriota > Cyanobacteriia > Cyanobacteriales > Coleofasciculaceae > DATNPC01. Next base: position 185 of record DATNPT010000643.1, on the reverse strand, counting down.
CCCTCCTGACCCCGAATCAAGAGTAGACGCATCTATAATTCCACTATTAGTGATGAGTAACCGTCTCGTTTCAATTATTATGTCACTCGCTGCTCCGGCTCCGATAGTAAGTGTACTTAACTGGCTGGGACCTAATTGTTGGCTCAAACCACTAACTTCTACAGATTCAGATGCTTTAATCACCA
>DATNPT010000637.1:0-18531 GCA_036703075.1 Chroococcales cyanobacterium | reverse complement strand
ACCATCTCCCCAGATAATTAAGCGAGGCAGTTGCTCGCGGCTCAAAACCTGCCGCAGTTGCAGATCGACGATTTGGGCAGTTGCACCATTAACAGCAAAGTTAAAAATTTTGAGATTTCCTTTGCCTTGCTTGGCTAAAGCTTGTTGTAGCTGTCGCGGATCGATACCCACTAAAGCACGAGAACTTCCGACAATCAGCACATCCGGTGGACCAACAGCAGTGATATAGGATAGATACAGCAACAGTTGCTCGTCAAAGATGGGATTATCAAAGCTAGCAAAGGGCAGTTGGGACGCGATCGCAGATGCTTTTTGCAGAGCCATATCTAAATTTTTTAGGTACTCTGCTACTTTTTTTTGAGCGTAAGCTCGTTTGGGATTGTTCGGTGGGACGGCTTGCATGCTAGCTATAGCTTGAATCCACCCTGAGGCAACGACATCCCACTCTTGTCGCGTTTGAGCGGATTGAGCCAGAGTAGCAGCCCTCATCGCTTTGTTAATCGCTTTGGTAAATGGATCGATTTGTTGAGGACACTCAGGAGATTGAGAGTTAGCAACAGGACGCGTAGCTAAGATATGATGCGATCGCGAAAGCCTCTTCTGGGCGCTGTCGAACAGCGATTTCGGGGAGCAGCCCGTTACCAAGGCAAGTAGTGTTATGGTGACGGCACATTGGAGTCGAAGGCGGAATTTAGACATATCGCAAGTCCGAGTGAGTCAAATAGCCATCTCGACTCTCTGTCCTCGGCTCCCCTCTCCTAGGGCGTGCCTCCATATTCGATCGAAGTAATAATGGGTGGCGAGAGAGTCCTACCTTTTTCTATTATTATTGGCACTAGACTCTTATTCCTGGCACGCTATGTATGGAGGTAGTCTAGGCCTGAACTGAAAGAAGATTGGTGTCAGCTTTGCCGAGCGGTAACACGTCTTGCCATGCTCGCACAGAATACCGAGTTCCTTGCCCTATCGACATATAGAGGAAGAGAAAAAAATGCTCGGAGCTTTTCTATTTTTTATCGTTTTCGCTTTCTTGTGCCTACTGATTCGAGTTCCTCGATCGCAACATGCAACTCCCTGGTGGGTGGAAATTGCTACCGAGGCACCGCCTTGTACCTACTACTTTGGACCGTTTAACAGTGTCGGGGAGGCGCAACTGAATCAACGGGGTTACATTGAAGACCTGCAACAGGAGGGAGCAAAGGGAATTGCTGTTCGACTTGAACAAGGTCAGCCCAAAATTCTTACGATTTGTGAAGAGGAAGTTTGGTTAGATAGTTATTAGTTGTTTGTTGTTTGTATAGCGATTCTCGGTCGAGTGCAATCCTTCTTGTCCCTTGGGGGAAAAGGCTTGTACTAATCCTTGAGGAGAACCGCTATAGCAACCCTAGTTTGCGAAAGACCTCAAGTGCAGTAGGATTTATTTGCTGTTTGTAGTAATGGTATGAAAGATCGACTCATTGGTTGGCTCAACCAGTTATTAGTAGTAGATGTTTTTCTGGTCTTGTTGAGCTTTTTATGGCTTGCGATCGCAGTTATCGGTCGCTCAATTGGTGTTCCCCTAGGTCTCGATCTCTGGTATCGCCTATGGGAACCTGTGTTTACTCCAGCCATTGGCATTCTCATGGCTGGCGCAATTTTAAGCGGCTTAATTAGCTGGCTATCTAAGCGACTCAACGCTAGTTAATTGAGTCACGAGAGTTAAGAATAGCGATCGCAGTTTCGCTCTCGTTGATGTCCTGATATAGCCCAATCGTTAAAAAATAGCGCTGATTTTTTCACGGCATTTGTTGATACCTAACTCTATTGGTAGAAGAGCCTTTCTCGGACAAAGTGCTAGCCTAATCGGATTAGTAGGGCTGTTTTTGGCAAGTTGTAATTCTACCAGCAACCGTTCAACTTCCACACAGCCGCCAGCGACACCAGCCGGGAAGACGATGAAACTTGAGAGTACAGCGTTCACAGCCAATGGAATGATCCCGTTCCTCTACACCTGCGATGGTCAAGATATCTCTCCCCTGTTGAGCTGGGATAGTCCACCCACAGGAACCCAGAGCCTTGCTTTAATTGTTGATGACCCCGATGCACCCGGTCAAACCTTTGTCCATTGGGTCGTTTACGATATACCCCCTGAAATTCGCCAATTGCCCCAATCCGTCCCTTCCGAACCTACGCTGTCAGGTGGAGGTACGCAGGGAAAAAACGATTTTGGGAAATTAGGTTACGGTGGTCCTTGTCCACCCAGTGGCATCCATCGCTATTTTTTCAAACTGTACGCCCTCGATCGCGAACTAGAACTAAAATCGGGTGCGACGAAAGCTCAGCTAGAGGCAGCAATGAGCGGTCATATTCTGGCGACAGCCGAACTGATTGGGCGCTATGCACGCTCGTAGTTAGGAAATATTGACCTTTGTTAAGGCTGTTTTCGAGGGCGATTTATTCCTGATTTAAGGCTTGAGCGACCGTATCACTGAAAGTTGGCGTTTCTTCCCCGACTTGAAAGGATGGGGAGAAAACCCATCCGCCGACTTGGGTAATCGGGAACGGGTAGTAGGGGCTTCTTGCCTATTACCCATTCCCTGTTACCCATTACCCCTTTCATCTCTTGTAATTCAATCGGGGGATGAGTTTAATCAGAAATTGCACCGAATACATCCTTGGAAAATTGATCGTGCAACAACAGACTCTGTTTCTAGCAAGTAGCCTGCTGTTAACTGGACTCGCTAACGCATTTTTACCGGCTGCCCAAGCACTTCAACCCTCAATCGTCAGCCAACTGCCTAACCAACAACTCAACGAACTCCTGCGTCAAGGGCGACAGTTTGTAAATTCAGGGAACTATGCGGGAGCGATCGCAGTTTATCAACAAGCCGCTAACTTAGATCGTCAAAACCCGAAGATTTTTTCGGGCATCGGCTATTTACAAGCACGTCAAGGCAATTTCCAAGAAGCCGCTAGAGCCTATCAACAAGCTCTAGCGCTTGACCCCAACAATGCCCCGTTTCAGTATGCTCTAGGCTATAGTCTCGCGAATGCTGGAGATAATATCGGTGCTGCTACTGCCTATCGTCGTGCTATTGCCTTGGACGGGAAAAACGTCAATAACTATTTAGGGTTGGGAGTCGTGCTGCTGCGTCAGAAAGACTACAACGGAGCCATTGGAGCCTATCGTAACGTTCTTGCCTTAGAGCCGCAAAACGCCCAAGCCTATGAGTGGATTGGTTTATCTTTGTTACAGCAGGGGCGTTCCCGCGATGCCATTCAGGTGCTCCAACAGGCAGCAAGATTAACTCCTGGGCAAAGTAGTATACAACTGAACTTAGGAGCGGCTTGGTTGAGTCAGGGAAATTTGACGGCTGCACTGGATGCGTTTAGACAGGCAGCACAGTTAGCTCCTCGCGATGCACGAGTTCACCTCCAAATTGGTAGAATTCTGCAAGCCCAAAAGGATTTTTCTGGCGCTGTGCAAGCCTTTCGACAGGCAGTTTCCGTAGAGCCCAATTCTATAGATGCTCAGGCAGCAATGGGGGACACTATGCTCGCTCAAGGGAATTACCTGGACGCTATTGTTGCCTATCGACGCTTAATTGAACTAGCTCCTGAAGACCCACAAGGCTACTACAATCTAGGAGTTGCTTTAACAGGACGCGATCGCATTCCTGAAGCGATTGCCGCAGCCGAAAAAGCCCGCGAGCTTTACCGGCGTCAGAATCAAATCGAAGGCGTACAGAAAGCGGAGTCCCTGCTAGGCGAATTGAAAAAGTCTAGGCGCTAATCATCGCGATGCCCCGGAAGGAGGAAGTAGTTAGAAGATATCAAGAATCGCCTGCTGACCAAAGGCACTAACGCAAACCCAACAATAGTTTTGAACCGACGTGGGACGGTTCTATCGCTATACGGCTAGTATCATTGGATGGGTTCATATGTGCTATTAAGTTCAGCAGAAACGTAATTACGGCGGCTTGAAGCAATCTTCTGAACATAACGAGCTCTCCTCAATCTCAATCATCATCTCAGATTACGATTGGCGATGGTAAACGCACTTCATCTGATTGAATCACCCAGTTGGGTGGTTACTCGGTAATACTACATAAAGCTCAAAGTTGTTTCCAGGAACCCACGTTCCGCCTTTTAAAGTGGCACAGCTTAAAACAGGATATTGTTTTGTAGAGCGATCGCGCTAAACACGATTGCATTCTACTCGTTTGTCGGCAAGCTTTTATGCGATCGGCGAAAGCAATAAAGAGCTGGGAGGCGAATAAGGGGGTAACGGGAGTCCATCCAACAGCTAATCGTGCTAATCGCTACAATCTAAAGAAATACCAGCTCAAGCTACCGCATGATTCCTACAGTTATTGAACAATCCGGTCGTGGCGAACGCGCCTTCGACATTTACTCTCGTCTTTTGCGGGAGCGCATCATCTTTCTAGGACAACAGGTTGATTCCGATCTGGCCAATTTAATTGTTGCCCAACTCCTGTTTCTCGAAGCGGATGACCCCGAAAAAGATATTTTCCTCTACATCAACTCTCCTGGTGGTTCGGTGACGGCGGGCATGGGCATTTTTGACACGATGAATCAAGTCCGTCCAGATGTTTGCACGATCTGTGTGGGCTTAGCCGCCAGTATGGGGGCATTCCTCCTGAGTGCAGGTGCCAAGGGCAAGCGAATGAGCTTACCTCATTCTCGCATCATGATTCACCAGCCCCTCGGTGGCGCGCAAGGACAGGCAACTGACATTGAAATTCAGGCCAAAGAAATCCTCTACCACAAGCGGCGACTCAATGAATTCCTCGCCGCACATACGGGCCAGCCAATGGATCGTATCGAGCAAGATACAGAGCGCGACTTTTTTATGTCAGCAACAGAAGCAAAGGACTATGGCTTAATCGATCAGGTGATCGAACGACGCCCTTCCGCAGCGCGCACTCCAGTTAGTGTGGGTTAGTGGTTAGTAGTTAGTAGTTAGAGGAAATTCTCCTAACTACTAACTAATCTTCTGGTGTGGGTTCGGATTCTAGGTGATGCAAGAAGTCGAGTAGTTCGCCGTCGGTTAGAAGTTGGCGCGATCGCTTTCCGTAAGTTTGTAACAGATAATCGCGTCCCTGCTGATTCGTCCACCCTAAACGCTTGAGTTCTACATTGGTTCTGGCGATGATGTCAGAGAAATCAATGGGAGTTTCACTCGACGGTGCAGGCGGTGCTGCCTTGGTATCCGCCTTTTTGCTTCTGGAGTTACTTTTGGATGTAGATTTGGCAGGCGCGTCTTCTAAAGGAGGAGGCGTCTGCTCTACCGTCCAACTTGGAGTCTCAACGTCTTGAGAGGGTTCAACCTCCGTGGAGGAAAAGCCGTTGGGTAAGGCTATATCATCAGCAAGCATTGGGGTTGTCAAGTCAGAGTCGGAGACAGCCTTGTCTATCTTAGGTTCGGGAAATGAGAAGCTGCTGGCGTTGCTAGTTGGAGTCGGTTCTGGAAACGGCTCGACTGGTTGATAGGCTTGACTTTCCGATCGCGCACTCATAGCATCACCATTAGGTTGAGCGATCGGGGAGTGGAGGGTATCCGCTGATAGCGGTAACGAAGCAGGATGCGATGGTGCGCCTCGTTCGCCTAGAGGCTCGGAAAATGTTGTTGGTGTTGAGTCGAACGACACAGGTTCTTTACTACTCGCTACCGGAGTTTCCGGTTCCTTGGTGACAGTTGTGGGGTCAATGCCTAAAACTGATAAAGCTCGGCTTCTAGCTCGATCTTCTGCAAGTTCAACCGTGTCAGCTGCGGCAAGAGCTGTTACTAAAGGCGTTCCCTCAACCTGAACTAAGCAACGCACGATGTACTTACCATGATCGATCGCGGATAGCTCAGTAATTAAACTACCTTTGGGATAACGAGTTTGAAATTGAGTAAACATAACTGTTTCACTGAACTAGGGGGCTAGGGACTCTCTTGCTGGGAAAACACAGGGATTCAAGCAGGCATTTCTCCATTTTCCCTAGTTTTTCTATCGATCGGGACATACCCTGACTTGGAAATAAGGCAGAGGGCAGAAGGAATAAGAATTTTCGTGAGTGGTTTGGGAAATAGTGCTTTCAATAGTCCCCCTTCTCTCCCTTGTCCTTTCAATTGCCAACTGGTGCGTTCACGCACCTTAGCAAGCGAGGAGCCGACCTTCGTCCCAGTATCTTTGGTTCTTCTATAGTAGTGCTTTTTTACACATTGCTTTGGACAACGAATACTTAACCCGTCAGTCCAGGCGCTCTTTTCCAGAATTGATGCGTGTGAATGGACACTTGAGAACTTAAAATAGGAAGAGACTGTCCTTTGTCAGGAGTAACTCTTTGTCTTTGCCGCAAAGCGACTCATCCAATTTTGGATTGAAAATTTTAGATTTGGGGTTGAACCTCACGCATGAATTTGGGGTCTGTTCGCTCCGCACGTGCTACGGTTAAGGCGATCTTGGATGAAAGGCTTGAGATGGAGTTTGTTAGAGCATGAATCTGGAAGCTTGTTCTAGAGTCAATTATCCAACAATCCAAAATCTGAAATTTAAATTATCCGAAATCGGGAAAGTTCAAACAAAGAGCGGCAACAATCTTGAAAAGGCGGTGTGTCAAACTACGCGTTCGTTGGCAAGAAACTGGGTAGCTTAAGCACTCTCCGTCTAGGAATAGTTGCTTCAACCAAGATAGCTGCATCCTTAGTCTTCGTTTTAGGACAGCTGCCTGTAGGTACAGAAGTAACCATTCTCGGTCGGAAGATGGAGTAGCGTGAATGTGCCATTGCCGTTGAAACACTGGTACAACTTAGCTCTTCCCAAAGCATCCGGCAAATCTCGCGGCGAGTTATCGCTCTCCCTTGAGTGACTTGAGGCTCAGTCTCGCTTCAGAACACAACAGATACAGTCGGCAACCCGATTGGGGCGAATGTTCGAGCCGACAGCAGTGGATGCCTATGGTTGGTGCTCTCCTGGGTACTGTCACATGACGCGAGCGCATTGCTAATCGTGCAAGAGCAACAAAACCACGCTCAGATTAAAGAAGGATTGTTGGATGGAATTTTCAATCGCTACATTGCTTTCCAATTTCACAGATGACAAGTTAGTGGCTCCGAAAGTTTTAGAAAAGAAACTAGGTTGCCAAGATGAGGCATGTCTGGAAAAACTCCAGATTGCCTTGGATGCACTCGAAAAAATTGGAATTTTGGTTAAAGAACGCGGGAGATATCGGCGGCTCAATGAAGACGATGTGGTCGAAGCGAAGCTGCGCTGTTCGAGTAAAGGTTTTTGCTTTGCCATTCAAGACGTGGAAGGAGCCGAAGATATTTACATCCAGAAAAGCCATTTGAGTACAGCTTGGAATGGCGATCGCGTTTTGGTCAAAATCACTAAAGAAGGCAGCCGACGCCGCAGTCCGGAAGGACAAGTGAAATTAATTTTAGAGCGGGCAAATCCTTCGGTGTTAGCACGCGTCAAACAAGCGGATAGCAACTATCAAGCCGTTCCCCTAGATGACAGACTGCTGTTTGAACTCGACCTCCAGCTTAGCGACGAAGCCCTAGACCAAGCGGTCGATCACCTCGTACATGTTGAAGTGCTGCGCTATCCGTTAGGGCAAAAAAACCCAATTGGTAAAGTGGCACGGATTCTGGGCAGCGATGCAGAAGACGCGGCTGATACCGATATTGTTTGTTGCAAGCACGACCTACGTCGCAACTTCTCCGATAACGCGCTCAAAACTGCCAATGACTTACCCAAGCAACTCCGCAAAGCCGACCTGAAAAAGCGTCTCGATTTGCGGGAGCGCCTCACTCTCACGATTGAAGACGATCGCGATCGTCATGGCGTAGTCGAAAATGCCTTTACTCTAGAAAAAACCGCAGAAGGACAATGGCTATTAGGCGTTCATATTACTGATGTCGCCAGCTATGTGGTCATGGACTCACCATTGGATCGAGAAGCGAGGAAGCGCGGTACATCCGTTTACCTGGGAGATCTTGTGCTGCCACTACTCCCAGATGTCGTACAAGAGCGCTGCTCCTTAGTTCCCGGTGAAGACCGCTTGACGATTTCGGTACTTTTAACCCTCGACGATAACGGCGAACTGATTGAGTACGAACTCCGTCCTAGTGCGATCCGGGTAGACCATCAGTTGAGTTACGAGCAAGCGCAGTCCCTATTAGGTCGCCATCAGGAAGCTGAACCTGACCTGGTACCAGCCGTAGAGATGCTCAACCAGCTATTTTTTACCATCTCTCCAGCCTTAAAAGCACGGCGGCAGCAACGGGGTGCGTTTGACCTGAATTTGTCAGAGATTCAGTCTCCCTACAAAGATGAAGGGCGGCTTGGTGCCATTGTTGTTTCCTCCACTCTACCTGTGCGATCGCTCTTAACCGAGTTAGTGCTTTTAGCCAACCAAGCCATCGCCTCTCATCTTCACGAACTTTCCTTACCAGGAATTTACTGCGTGCAGTCTCAACCCGATCTCGATGAGCTACAAGACTTGATCAAGTTGGGCAACAATCTCGATTTAGACATGCAGTTGGCGCAGGAAGAAGAGGTCAGTCCTCAAGACTATCAACGCTTTACCCAGTTATTTGCCAGATCGACAGCGCCTAAAGTATTGACGTATTTGTTACAGTCCACCTTAAAGCTTGCGTCTTACAGTTCTAAGCCAGGGTTTCACTTTGGGCTAGCGCTGGATACGGGCTATACTCACGGCATCTCTCCTCTCAGGCGCTATGTCGATTTGTTCGTGCAACGAGTCCTCTTAGCGCTATTTGACCAAGGACGCGATCGCCGCTCTACTCGTTCCAAAGATCGCGTGAACCTTTACCACAGCAGCAGCCACGGCAACGTTAACTGGAACGTTCTCCCTCCAGAAGTGCAGCAAGATTTAGAATTTGAGGTCTCTACTTTAGTGCCTCATCTCAACGATCGCGAGAAAGTAGCGGAGGATGCCGAAGTCGATTTGGAGGGATTGCAGAAAGCCGAACAGATGAAAGAGCGCACTGGAGATATCTTCAGTGGGTTGATTACAGGTGTCCAGTCCTACGGCTTTTTTGTGGAAATTGAAGACTTGCTGGTAGAAGGACTCGTTCACGTTAGCTCTCTCAAAGATGATTGGTACGAGTATCGCTCTCGACACTCCTGCCTAGTTGGGCGCAAAAATCGCACGGCTTATCGACTTGGCGATCGCGTAGAAGTTCAAGTCAAGAGCGTCGATTACTACCGTCAGCAAATCGACCTCGTAACCGTTGGCGGCGGTAGCGTTGCCCTCAACGAAGATTTAGAGGAGTAAGCCCTTCGTCATCGATCGCGAGAAAGTTGTTAGTTGCTAAAGCCTATCCCTCCAAACAACTAACAACTAACGACTAACAACTAACGACTAACCAATGACAACTCCTCTCATTCTGGGTATCACCGGAGCCTCCGGTTTAATCTATGCTGTGCGTGCCTTAAAATTTCTGCTGGAGGCTGATTATGCGATCGAGCTTGTTGCCTCAAAATCAGCGTATATGGTTTGGCAAGCCGAGCAAGATATTCGGATGCCGCCAGAACCCGACCAACAGGAACAGTTTTGGCGTCAGCAAGCCGGGGTACCCACAGGCGGCAGACTGATTTGTCACCGATGGAGCGATGTGGGAGCCAATATTGCCAGTGGCTCCTTCCGCACGTTGGGAATGATGATTCTTCCCTGTAGCATGAGTACCGTAGCCAAAATTGCCGCTGGGTTAAGTTCCGATTTACTGGAGCGAGCAGCGGACGTTCAACTCAAAGAAGGGCGTCCCTTAGTCATCGTCCCCCGCGAAACACCATTTAGCCTGATTCATCTCCGCAACCTTACGGCGTTGGCAGAGGCAGGGGCTAAAATTGTGCCAGCTATCCCCGGTTGGTACCACAATCCTCAAACGATTGAAGATTTGGTGGACTTTGTTGTAGCACGTACTTTAGATCAGTTAAATATTGACTGCATTCCAATCAATCGCTGGCAAGGGCATTAAAGTGGTTATTAGTTATGGGTTATTCGTTATTCGTTGAGTAACCAACGACCCATAACTAACAACAAGCAACAGAGTTAATTATGCCTGTATTGCGTATTGTGCTACTGGTGCTGGTAGTCGGCGGACTGACCTTGTTTGCTCTCTTCAACTTGTCGCCAGTGCTGCCCCTTGTGTTTTTGGGTTCGACGACAGTGGCGCTGCCGCTAGGGACGTGGATTGGAATTGCGATCGCAGCTGGAGCAGGAACTAGCTTCTTTCTACAACTTCTGAGTTACCTGTCAAGGGGATATTCGCCTCGCCGGGTTGAAGCAGTAGAAGAACTCGACGACAATCAAGTACCGCCTCGGACGCGTTCTTTTGAGCGGGAACCTGAGCAAACGCCAGAACCCGAACCCGAAACTCGTTACACTCCACCGCCTCCTCCTCCCCCAGCAACACCTAAGCCGCCTCAACGAGACAGTGACACCCTTGATTGGGAAGAGCGTGTGAGTAAGGACTGGGACTTCGAGGAAGAACCAACCGCACCAAGAGCAAATCAGTCAGATTTTGACTTCGATGATTCCAGCAATCCTCAAGCCGCAGGAACCAACTATGAAGTGAAGCAAGAGCCAAAAACTAGCTCTCAATCCGGTTCTGTCTATTCCTATACCTATCGAGAACACGGCGAATCAGGCGTAGGTAAGGCGGATGCCATTTACGACGCTAACTATCGCCTGATTACTCCTCCCTATCAGCCAACCTATCAGCAGCCCGTTGAGTCAGACGCTGAGTCAGACGAAGATGACGAAGATTGGGGGTTTGAGGATGACGATGACTTCGAGTTTGAGGATGATGACGATAAACGACCAAGACGGCGCTAGCCTAAGAGTTGAGCGGAGAAGTTAGTGCTCTACTCCGTTGGGGGTAAAGTCTGGAACAGCCACAAATTCCGTTGGTGACTCTGGCGATTCCTGCAAAGAGCGATCGCTTTGTTCCTCAACGCTAGCCCAGTGTTCTTTGATGAAGTTTAGATCGGACTGCTTCGCCACATAGCTTTCGACATAACCGCAAGTGACACAAATATAGGTATCTAGTGGAGCATAGCGATCGCCAAAAATTCCAAAACCTACTGTAATGGTATTGATCGCTGGAAATTTCCGATTGGTATTACTGCGAACATCGTGCGAACCACACTTGGGACATTGACCGCTTTTCATCAATAATTGCCTCAGTGCTCTTAACCTGACTGACTTCTTTTTCCCAATCGGGATAACTTAATCAGGATAATATGCTGATTTTTTCACTGCTCAAGAGAAAATCACGAAAGTCGGCGGGAAGTCCCAGCACTTTTGATTGGTGGAGGAATGCTGCCCGCCGACTTGGGTAATCGGTAATGGGTAATGGTGATTCTAAAGATTGGTAGAAATCGCTTGAACCGGACAGGTGGGAATGCACTGTTCGCAGACAATGCAGCGCGATCGCGTAAAGTTGAGCTTGAAGGTTTTTGGATCGAGCGTTAAGGCTTCTGTCGGACAGATGCCCGTGCATAAGCCACAATCGACGCAACTGTCTTCATCAATCAAAATCTCCCGTCCGACTAGGGAAACATTAATATCTTGCGATCGCATCCATTCAATCGCCGCATCCAACTCATCAATATCTCCAGACAGTTCTACCACGAGCTTGCCGATTTGATTCGGTGCGACTTGGGCGCGGATGATATTGGCAGCTACGTTGAAGTCTTTAGCGAGTCGGTACGTTACCGGCATCTGAACCGTGCGTTTGGGAAAAGTAAGCGTTACCCGTTTTTTCATGGTCTTGTTACAGTGTTTTGTAAAAGTTAATCAATTAGACATTTCTTGGAGCGAGCATGACGGCGAACTCACCTGACTCAGTCCCAACCCCCTCTCCTAAGCCTGAAACCACCACGGGTACGCGCATTAGAAACTTTTTAATTGCACTAGTTGCGATCGTACTGGGCGTTGCCCTCTTTTTAGGAATGCAAACCCAAACAGATAACGCTTCCCTGGAGGCTCAAGCCACAGAATCCACACCGTTGGAAGTCGCCCTGAGTAATGGCAAGCCAACATTGATGGAGTTCTATGCTAACTGGTGTACGAGCTGTCAGGCGATGGCAAATGATTTAGGCGAACTCAAGCAGCAATTTGCTGATTCCATGAATTTTGTGATGCTGAATGTAGATAACAGCAAGTGGCTACCGGAAATCCTAAATTACCGGGTGGATGGCATTCCTCATTTTGTCTTCTTAAATCAAACCGGAAAAGCGATCGCTCAGACAATCGGCGAACAACCTCGTTCTGTTATGGAGGAGAACTTAAAGGCTTTAATTGCTGCCTTACCTCTACCTTATGCCCAAACTAGCGGACAGATTTCCACCTTTAACGCCCCTGTCTCAACTGCGGCTAAAGATGATCCGCGTCTCCACGGAGCTCAAGTCAAAAATTGATATAGCAATCCTATTGGAGTGAGCAACTTTTATTGTTCAAATACCCGACTTCTTGAAGAAGTCGGGTATTTTAGCATTTCTGAATCATTCCCCACTACCTATTTCCCTTTCTTTAACTAATCGATTGTCAGTACGGTAGGGATATAATGCATAGGACTCCAGGGCATAAGTTGGCTAGACTCCACTCAATCGAGAATCGCTATAAATGTAAAATTGATTACCTAAAGGTTTGCTACTGAACGGGGCAACCCCAGGGGGATTGACCCCACCCCATACACATGAATTTTCTCTAATACTTGCTTAAAAATTATTCAGTTGCTCGATCGCTTCATGAATTCCCTGCTGAATATAGGTTTCTAATCGCAGCCTTAGCAGTAGTGACCTATAAGAAAAGCAATCTTTTTTGATAGCACGTTTTTCGCTATACTCCAGAACTATGCAGTAACCTGGAACTCTACTTCTCACGTAGTCAATTAATTTTTGGCGCAGATCGGGATTGGCAGAAATAGAGCGGTAAACCCGATCGCCATGAGCTTCTAGATAGTTGTCTAATTCTTCTTCAATAACTTGCAATTTTAAATCTATTACCTTAGCCATAGCTTCACTCTTCTATTTCCTGATTTGTGTATTCTTGCCGATTGAGAGCTTCAGTATTTGCGATGGCTGTATTAGTCAAATAGAGCATTTCCTGAGCAAATAGACGCAGCAATGATAAGTATTCTTCTGTCTCTGGGCGTGAAAAATCGCACTGGTTCTCTTGAAGTAGATTTGTGAGTGATAATATAAGTGACAGGGGAATTTGCGATTCTTCAGCTAATTGATTTAGAATACAATATTTTTGATAAATATTTTTTAATTCTTTTGTATTCATTAGCTTGACTTCTAATAATACCAATAGAGATAATGTCACTTTCAATGATTGACGGATGCATACTATACGGGTTCCATGATAGATCTGCAATGTTTTAAATCCACCATTGAGCGGCAGTTAACTATGTATTAGTTTGTATGATTTGTTTTAATTGTTAGAGATAGATTCTAAAGAAAATTGAAATTAAACGGGAGCATTCCAATGCCAGCAAAAGTATGGGCTAGTGCAGTGTGGCAAAAATAACTATCCAGTTGAAAAAAGCTAAAAAGCTTACTGTACAAAATTTCTTTAGTGCGTTCGCGTTAGCGCAAACATCTTGCTCACTTGTGGATGTACGTGAGTTCTCCGGTTCACACTACGAATTTACACGCAACGGATGCACTCAATTAAACGAACACTAAGCAGTTGTGAGTTATTCACTGCTCGTTGTTTCACAGATTACGGTTTTAACTTCTATCCTAGGTAAGATGATACGATCGCACATATAAGCTTAAAACCGCATGTAAGCGCGAGAAATTACCCTAGCATGGAGAAATCCCGGCAAATTGGGTCTAACAAAAGCTTTGTAGTCCCGATTTGCCAGCCTGGTAGGGTGAGGAGCGTACCGAACTGGCTGCGACTGAAGAATCTCCTTCAGTGCGAAAAGTGTCCAAAACATGGATGCGACTTAAACGTGAACCCTAAATAAGGCTAGAGGCATACAGTCAGCGACAACAGCAAGCTTTTATCAGGTAAGACATGGGGATGCAACCCCCATGTAACTTTTGCTACCTCACAGGTGGGTCCTGTTTGCTTGATGTTTACTGTCAACAAGTCACTATGTTGAAAAGTGACCTGATAGCTGATATGAGGTTAAAAATTAATGGCAACGAGATCGCTCTATGCCTCCACCGAAGGCATTATTCGAGCTAAGCAAGCTATTGCGCGCAAGCGGTGGACGCAGCAGGACTTAGCTTATGAGGTGGGCTTAAAGACTCGCCAGTCTATTGGTCGCTTTTTGGCTGGCAAAGCGATTGAGCGCCGTATTTTTATCGAGATTTGTTTTCAGCTAGACATTGATTGGCAAGACATTGCAGCTCAACCCGAAACAGTTGTATCGGAGGCAGGAAAAAAGTCTCAAGATAAGGGTTCTGAGAGTGAGGATCTAGAACGACAAGTGCGATCGCGCTATCAAGACAAAATTCAAGCCCAGTGTGGTACCTTGCAGATGTGGGCCGTCTCTGGCTCGCTCCCTTTGAGGGAGATTTATATTGATGTCAATATTCTCGAAACACTCCCTCACCAACGATGGTTAGAGATTGATGACCTACTCGAAGGCTTTGACCCAACTCAAGATAATGTTGACCGGATTGGCTTAAATCCGATTGCCAAGGCACGCCTGCCAGGACTAGACGCTGTCGCCAAATACCCTAAGTTGATGCTGTTGGGGAAACCAGGGACGGGGAAAACCACGTTTTTAAAATATCTCGCTCTTGCATCTATTCAGGGATTGGTTCAACCCCAGCGGATACCCGTGTTTTTTTGGTTGAAATACTTTGTAGAAAGCGCCAAGGATATCAATGGAGATTTCCTATCTTTACAGGACTATATCTACCAAGAATTTGCAAGTTGCGGTCTCTCTCTCGCAGAAGCCGAAAGCTTACTCGATCGCGGCAAACTGCTGATTCTACTAGATGGTCTAGATGAGGTTCCCGAATCCGATAGAAATAAACTCCTCAAACAGATTAATCGGCTTTCCCAAACCTATTACAGAAATCACTTTATTATCACCAGCCGTATCGCCGCTCAACCCTATCGTTTTCCAGGATTTACCGAAGTTGAGCTGGCTAATTTTACCAGCCAACAAATTGAATCCTTTGCCCAAAAATTCTTTGTCACAACTGCCCGAACTAACCGAGAAGAGGGATTAAAGAAAGCCGCTTTATTTATTGCCCAGTTGGAGCGATCGGAAAATCGGCGAATTCGAGAATTGATGGTAACACCCCTGTTACTCAATCTGGCTTGTATCGTGTTTCAATCCAAAGCCATGTTTCCCAAAAAACGTAGCAAGCTTTATAAGGAGGGGTTAGAGCTTTTGTTAGTGCGATGGGATGAAGCTAAAGGGATTCAACGAGATAACACTTATCGAAATTTGTCCTTAGCTGACAAGATGAAGCTGTTGAACTACATAGGGTTCATCTCCTTTGAGCAGGGGGATTATTTCTTTGAACAAAGCAAACTTCAGGAACTCATCGCCCACTTTCTCAAGTTGTTACTACAGACAGAAACCGACTCCATGGAATTACAACTCGATAGTGAAGTGGTACTAAATGCCCTCGAAAGCCAACATGGATTACTCGTGGAGCGAGCGCGACGAATTTACTCGTTTTCTCATCTCACGTTTCAGGAATACCTTAGTGCCAGATACATTATTCGGGAAAGTGAGATATTGCAACGTTCCCAATCGCAATCTCCTAACTCACCAGCAGATTCGCCCCTACTACACCTCGTCAGCCATATGACGGAGAAGCGTTGGCGAGAAGTCTTTTTACTTGTCGCTGAAATGTTACCTCAGGCGAATGAATTGTTGTTATTGATGAAACAACACATCGAGCAATCTCTCAGGGGAGATGAGAAGTTGCAGCAATTTCTCAAATGGATTTCCCAAAAGTCTGAGTTCGTTTTAAAAGAGTGCAATCGAACGGTAGGTCGAGCGTTTTACTTTGCCTTAGCCCTGGCTTTCGATCATTATTTCGCAGCTGCCCTTAAGGTTATCCCTAATCTCTCTTTTGCACCGATCTCTTACTTTCCTCTGCCCTTGTTTTTTTCCCTTTATCTAGCTCTCGACCCTAACTGCACTCAATATTTGAATTTTAAGCTTAAATTCGCTCCCCAAACCTTTCGAGCTTCGAGCTACCCAGGCATTGAGCGAGTCTATATCCTTGAGCAGATTATTCAATCTACTATTGACTATGACTTAGCGCTTGCTCCCCGTCGAATTCTTGAGTTACAGCAGCAACTCCAAGCCTTGAAAAGTCAACTTCCCGACGCACAGGAAGGCTCGCAACAACTTGAACTGTGGTGGCAAGAGAATAATCCAGCTTGGACGGAGCAATTAAAAGCAGTACTCCTAGCCCATCAGGATGCAGGCCATCATTGGCAGTTCAACCAGCAACAGACGCGATCGCTCCAGCAATACTACAATGCAAATAAGTTGCTAGTGGACTGCTGGAAAAGTGATTGTTTCGTGAGTGCCGCCGTGCAACAGGAACTTGAGGAGACGTTGCTGCTGGCTTGAAAATAAGGTAAAGAGCTTTCATGTAGAAGGAGTAAGAATTTTCATGCGTTTTGGTGTACGCAGTTCATGACGGCTACTTAAACAGTCAGCAGTGAACAGTGGAGATTGAATCCACTCGACCTAAAAGCGATCGGCCAATTGGCGTAAAAATATTAAGACATATTGCTGAAGCTATACGTCTCTGGGAAGACGACAATTTGAAGAAATATCACAAAAATGCCCTAAAACTTGAGTAAGGACTCTAAAGTCAGCGTATAGGTAGCTGGATGTATCACCCTATATGCGAACTAATCAAGCGTCTCTACGCCTATTTCTCTAAATTGGTGCATTTTCTGAAAGTCATCGCCTCACAAAAACGCGTTTTGTCAGTACAGGATAAAAGTTCAGTAAATGCCAATACTCCATGTTATAACGAAGACGGAATCAGGCTATGCTCTTCGCGTTTGGGAACCGGCCGAAACAACAGCCGATCGAGTTCGACCATTTCTATGGGAAATTAATCTCAACGCCGCAAGCACTGATGAATTTGGGTTAATCTTAGAGCAACTCGACCTCTTACATCAATGTGAAGACCAAAAGCTGGAAATGGTTCCATTATCCAGTCAAGATTTAACCAAAATTAACTTCAGCGAAAGTTTTAGTGAGGCGATCGAAAGCGATGATTGCATTACCTATGGTTTGAGTGCTCAAGCGTTGAAAGCCTGTAGGTCAAAACCAACATCGCACTCATAACCACTCAATTGATTACGATTTGGGTAATGGGTCAAACGGTAATGGGAACGTCTTTCCCATTACCGTTTGCTCATTTCAATTTATGTTAAGTAAAGAACTCTAATGAAGCGTAGGGTCGGCATTGCCCACCCTAGATACTTTTAAGTGGGGGAGTATCAAATACTGATTCTTCACTTTTCCTTTTTCTAATTAAACGTATTTTTTACGGGTTTGGGTATTTGTTTGGATATGATCGACTGAAGAACCCTTAATGTTTGCCCGGTGCGCTTTCACGACATAGCTGTTGTCGGCTGGTGAAATCAGTCAATCAGCGTAGCGCACAATAGTGACTATAAATGGCTGCTGCTTTAATTTCAGCACCTTTCCAGAGGGAACCCGGTTTGGTGCCTCTACTTCATCAACCAATGTATTCTTGCTTGCAGCCAGGGGAGTAGACAGTTAGTGAAAGCATTCATCAAGCGTTTCAGTCAGTGGTTATCTATCCTGCCGCTAGCTGGAGCGATGCCGATTGGGATATCAATTTTACTGCCGTACCAAGTTGCTCAGACGCTTCATACTATTGCAGCAGCCCAATCACGGCCGATTCAACCCGCTGCGGATGGCACCGGCACTGTTGTTACCCCGAACGGGCAGCAATTGGACATTTCAGGAGGGACTTTATCGAGAGATGGAGCGAACTTATTCCACAGCTTTGAGCAATTCGGACTGAATTCGGGTGAGATTGCTAACTTTCTTTCCAATCCTCAGATTCGCAATATCTTCGGGCGCGTTGTTAGTGGCAATCCTTCCGTCATTGATGGCTTAATTCAGGTTAGCGGCGGGACTTCTAACTTGTTGTTGATGAATCCTGCGGGGATAATTTTTGGTCCAAATGCCAGCTTGAATGTCCCTGCTGCGTTTACCGCTACCACAGCTACAGGGATTGGTTTTGGTGGGAAGAATTGGTTCAATGCTAGCGGTGACAATGCCTATCAGAAATTAGTCGGTACACCTAGCCAGTTTGCTTTTGACCTATCCCAACCTGGAAGTATTATCAATGCAGGGAATCTGGCACTAGCACCGGGACAGAATTTAACCTTACTGGGTGGCAATGTTATCAATACTGGCGAACTCAGCACCTCAGGTGGAGCGATTACGATTGCTGCGGTAGAAGGTGGTAGTCTAGTCCGGATTGGTCAACCCGGACATGTGTTGAGCTTGGAAATTGAGCC